>JBAYAL010000082.1:0-6460 GCA_041669825.1 Eubacteriales bacterium
GTCTTACGAAAAAACATGAAATCATTTTAGTTGATGATGGAAGTACTGATAACAGCTATGCTAAAATGTGTACTTTACATAGTTTTGATTCAAGAGTGAAAATTATTAGGCTCAAGAAAAATTATGGACAACAAAATGCTATAATGTGTGGACTTCATTACGCCTTGGGTGATTTCATCGTAATTATGGATGATGATATTCAGAATCCTCCAGAGGAGATAGAAAATCTTTTTTTGAAAATTATTGAGGGTTATGATCTCGTTTATGGAATACCTGATAGAAAGTATTATAATTTTTACAGATTTCTTGGGTCGCAAATGAGGGATTTTTTATTTAATATAATGCTTAATAAGCCTAAAAGTATAAAAGTTAGCAGTTTTCGGATTATGAGCAGAAATTTGGCCCAGGAAATAATTAAAGATAAGACATCATTTGTTTATATTTCGGCAATTACATTCAAAAAGAAGGTTAAAGTTGCAAACATCAGTGTAGCTCATGCTAAAAGAGAATACGGAGGCTCTAATTATAGTTTTGTTAAGTTGATAAAACTCTTTTTAAATATATTTGTTAACTATTCTCCACTGCTATCCGGATTTGCTGATAAATTGCATCCCCAGTTTGAAATTGCTGATATTAAACAGTAAGGAAGGGACAAAATGGCAAGATTGTTGTTACTGGGCGGAAGTAATTCCCAGATTAATGCAGTTAAAAAAGCAAAGCAAAAAGGTCATACTGTAATTGTTACGGATTACTTTGCTGATGCCCCTGGTAAGGAATTTTCTGATTTTAGTGAGATGGTAAGCACATTTGATTCTGAAGGATGTTTAGAAGTCGCACGGAAGTATAAAGTAGATGGAATACTAACGGTGGGGACAGATCAACCTGTGTTGACTTGTGCAAAAGTTGCTTGTGAATTGGGTCTTCCTACTTTCATAGATATTGTGACCGCGAAAGCCGTAACGAATAAAAGAGTTATGAAGAGTAAGTTTACAGACAATGGCATACCAACCCCTCAGTATAGATTACTCAAGAACAGCTTTGCTGATCACGAACTGGATGGGATAAGATTTCCAGTGGTAATAAAACCACTTGATAGTCAAGGACAGCGTGGGGTTTACAAGCTTGATGCTGTAGGGGACATCCGAAATTTTTTTCAGGATGTTTTAAACTATTCACGGGAAAAGGAAATTTTAGTAGAAGAATACTATGATAGTGATGAGATAACCTTAAGCGGATGGGTTCATGATGGAACAGTATATATTCTGACGATAACAGATAGGATTAGCATGAAAAATTATCCCCATATTGGTATTTGTGTTGCACATGATTTTCCATCACGATATTTGCATGAGTATTATAAGGAAATTAAAGATCTTACGGAGCAAATTGTTGAAGTCTTTGGTATTAAAAATGGTCCGATATATTTTCAAATGTTGATCGGTGGGGCTGGGATAATGGTAAATGAAATAGCCTGTAGAATAGGTGGAGCCTATGAGGATGAATTGATACCGGCTTTGACAGGAATCAATATACTTGATATGTTAATTAAGGAAGCGGCAGGAGAAATAATAGACTATTCTGCTCTAGAAAAATTTGATTTTTTAAATATAAAAGAAAAAGCATCGGTTGAAATGTTTTTTATAAAAGAAGGTATTATTGATTCAATGTCAGACATGGAAAAGATTAAGGAACAGCCTGGGGTAATTTCAGGAAAATTAAATTTTAAGCTTGGTAGTTATGTTAAAAAAATTGAGAATGCTACCCAAAGGGCAGGCTATATGATCATTACAGGTAAAAATCGTGATGAATTAAGGGAAAATATTCGGAATGCCTATAAAAATTTAAAAATATGTAATTCAGCTAGAGAAAATATGATTATGAGTTTTAGAGGTATTTGTTTATAAGGTTGAATTTATATGCTTGGAGGAATAATATGCAGCATATTAAATATGATAGATTTTTAAAAGTCTTGTTATTATTAAATGTTTTAATAATTTTATTTTTATCTCTCACAGGGTGTTCTAAGAGTGAAAGTAAGTCTGAGCAGAAATATAAGATATCAATTGCTCAACAATATGGATTAGCTTATGCACCTCTACAAATAGTAAAAGAACTAAAATTGCTTGAAAAGAATCTTCCGGGAGTGGAAGTAACTTGGAAACAATTGGCTAACACTGCGGCAATTCGTGAAGCTATGCTAGCTGGTGACCTAGATGTGGGTTTTATGGCTATCCCACCGTTTCTCATTGGTCGTGATAAGGGTATGGAGTGGAAAATAGCCTGTGGTCTTTCATCCTGCCCTGTTGGCTTGGTAACAAATAAGGACTCGATAGAATCATTAAGTGATTTTACGGATGCAGATAGGATAGCGTTGCCTCAGCCAGGTAGTATACAGCATATATTGTTAGCTATGGCCTGTGAAAAATTATTTAAAGATCCTCATAAATTGGATAATATCCTGGTTACCATGGCACATCCTGATGGAATGAATGCACTTTTGGCTGGAAGTGCGGTAACTGCTCATTTTACTACGCTCCCTTATTTATCCAAAGAACTTGAGGTTAAAGGAATGAGGGAGATATTGGATGGTAAAGAGGCAATGGGGGAAGAGTTCACCTTTATTGTTGGAGTAACTACATATAAGTTCCATGATGATAATCAAGATGTATATAATGCCTTGCTTAAATCACTAAATGAAGCAGTAATTTATATGCGTGATAATCCCGAGGATACAGCTTCTATTCTTGCTGAAGCTTATGAAATGCAACAAAGCGAAGTATTGAAGTATTTGACAAACAAGGATATGATATACAGCCTTGATGTAAATGGCCTGGATACTTTTGCTAGATTTATGCAAAAAATTGGCTATATAGAAAATGTTCCACTTGAGGCGAAGGATATTATGTGGGAAGATAATCCTTATGAATAGAAAAATACTTAAAAGTAAATTTCCAATAAAATTATTTTGGATAATAATACTTCTAATAGCTTGGGAAATTACTGCAATAAGCGGAATTTTTCCACCTGCTATTTTTCCGTCTTTGTCTCTAATTATTAAGGCATTGGCAGAATCTATTTTTAGTGGGGAGATAGTTGAACAGACCTTGTTTTCTCTCTTATTAATATCTGAAGGTTTGATAATAGGGTTAGGTGGGGCAATAATAATAAGTTCACTTTCGGTAATAAACAAAATTTTTAATAGCCTAGTTGAGACTTTAACGGCAATTGCTCATCCTTTACCTGGGATTGCTTTGCTTCCCCTGATAATAATTTGGTTTGGTACGGGGACACGTTCAATCGTTGTTATTATAATTCATTCAGTTATTTGGCCAATGATTATTAATATAATGACTGGATTTAGGTCAATACCAAAGATATATCGAGAAGCAGGTTTGAACATGGGGTTGAGCCAGTATAGGATAATCAAGGATATAATGGTACCTGCCTCGCTACCATATTTTCTATCAGGTATACGAATAGGTTGGGCAAGGTCTTGGAGAGCTCTTATTAGCGCTGAAATGATATTTGGGGCTGTAGGAGCTAAGGGCGGTTTAGGGTGGTATATATTTAAACAAAGGGTATTTATGGATACGCCAGGAATGTTTGCTGGATTGGCAGTTATTATTTTTATAGGTATTATTGTTGAAGATTTTGTTTTTGCTGTGGTGGAGAATAACACAGTTAAAAAATGGGGGATGATTTAGATAAAATGACTGTTATTCTTGAGATGAAAGGGGTAAGCAAATATTTCACAAGAGATGGTAAAATATTTGAAGTGCTTAAAAATGTAAATCTGGAAGTGTTAAAAGGAGAGATATTGTGTCTTCTTGGACCGTCGGGGTGTGGCAAATCAACCCTTCTTAGGCAGTTGGCAGGGTTTGATGAACGAGATGGTGGCAGTTTGTTTATGTATGGGAAGAATATTACCAAGCCTGAAGTAAACAGAATTATGATATTTCAGGAATTTAACCAGTTATTTCCCTGGAAAACTGTTCTTGAAAATATTATGTATCCTTTAAAAGTAAATAATATTGGACAGTCAAAAGGTGAAAGAAAAGATATAGCATCTAATTATCTGACTATGGTAGGTCTTAATGAGTTTGCAAATAGTTATCCGTACCAGCTTTCTGGGGGAATGAAGCAAAAGGCGGCTATTGCCAGGGCCTTGGCGCTTAAGTCAGAAGTTTTGCTTATGGATGAACCATTTGGTAGTCTTGATGCTTTAACCAGAGGTTCACTTCAGAATATGCTTCTGAAAATTTGGGAAGAGACAAAGGTATCAATTGTATTTGTAACTCATGATATACAAGAAGCAATCATACTTTCTGATAGAATGGCTATTTTTGGGAGAAATCATGGTGAAATAAGGGGAATAATCGATAACCCCTTGGAGAGACCAAGAAATAATGGAAAACAAGCATTTTCTGAAATTTATCAAAAAGCATATTCTTTATTGGAGTTATCTGCAGAGAGATAGTTGTAACATTCATGTAATAAGTTGTTAGGCAAATTTTTAGTTAGGTAAGGGGTTATTAACGTATTACTTTATATATCCTTATTTCCCAGTTCTTTGTATTAACGTATCTGGCAATTCTTATTCCGTAGGTAGGATTTTCAAACCTGTAGACAAGTTTGCATTTCGTCTGGAAAAATTTCTGCATATCATCATAGTAGGGGTAAAGGTTGCCGTATAAGCTATTCCAACGGGGTCTTTGCTGATAAATTAGGTCCATTTCTTCCGGATAGATAATGTATTCTATCTTCTTTTCTTCTATATATTGCTCAAAATTAAGGTTTTCTTCTTGAAGGAAAGCTAAATTTCTGAAATCATGAAGCGCACCGTTGTCAAAATAATAATCGGCATTTAAATTTGCTAATACAATATTGTTTTTACCTACTGTCTTAGAGATTTCTTTAAGGTAAGTGTTGTAATTGTTATTAATATATGGGAGGGCATTTAAGAGAGTACTGGTAGCTAAAATAAAGCAAAGTAATGTAATGGCAAACCATTTGAGTGATTTTTTCAAGTTGTTCAGCACGTAAATAGTTAGTAAATAGAAAAATGGAAATATAAATACAATGGAGGTCTGGTTATAGCGTCCTATAATAATTATTCCCATATTTATGGCAAAAATAGCAAGAACTATAGTGGCAATTTTTTCGTTCTCAGGATTATTTTTAGAACGAAAGAGGTTATAGATGGTTCCTAACATAACAAGAGAAAATAGTATGAATTGAAATTTGATGTTTGGTGTGTAATATGTACCACTTACAGAGTTATACAGTTTATTGTAAAAATCTGTTATCTCGGTAATCTTATTTGGGATAGAATTGAATACTCCAAAATTATGTCCAAGGTTGGCGTAGTTTTGAACAAAATTAGGATCCATGAACAGGCTGAGAATAACAAAAACTGTCGCAAAACATGCAGTAGTGGAAATGAAAATGATTAATCCCGAAAGTTTAAGCTTTTTAGTTACGAAAATATGAAATAGATAGATCAGTCCCAAAGGTAGAGATATTATAAAGCTATTGGGATGAAAACCAATGGCAAGCCCGATTATTGTTCCAAGAATTATGTGGTGGCAAGTTTGGATGTTTTCAATATGACTGAGAATAAAATGGAGTGCAAAAATAAGGAAAAACAATATAATTATTTCTTGTCTTGCAAAATGTGTGGCATAAATAAATTGAATATCAAAGGCTAAAAGCATAGTGGAAGCCAGAGCATTGTTTTTGGAGTGAAATAATAACTTGGAAAGCTTATAAAACCAAATTAATGTAATTAGACCAAATATTAATGAGATAAGCCTGACCGTAAAAATATTATAGCCCATAATTTTTATAAATAATATTTGTAGGGTGTGAAATAAGATTTTAATAGCATGGGGATGGCGTGGCATAAGGTCAAAAAATGGTTCAGTTGAAGAATAGTTGCTTGTCTCCATAATATTTCTGGAGAGACCGCTTAGCCAAGATTCATCAGAATGAATAAAAGGGAATCTAGAAAGATAAAAAAGGTTGATAGAGATATAAAAGAATAAAAGAACTATTAAAATTGTTTTCTTGTAAGTCTTCATTTCAAGTTTTAGCAATTATTCATCTCCTTTGTACAAAAATAAATATATATTTTTGTACAATTTTAGCAAAATTATAATTGATAAATTGTTATTTTATAAATTATAATCAATCACATACCGTAATATTATATCAAACTATTTAATAGTATATCAAAAAGTCTTATACCACTTTATCTTAAGTATAAAATATACTTATTAAGGGCAATTTTAATTATGTAGCAACACAATTAAGGTACTTTGTGTTGTAAAGTACAAGCATAGTTATATAAAAAAAGGAGGAAGACTTTATGCGATTGTCTCGGAAGATTGTTTTCCTTGTAGTCGTTGCATCTTTAGTTATTGCGTTGGCTGGATGGAGTGGCACTAGTGCGGAGGGAGAA
>JBAYAL010000083.1:0-6455 GCA_041669825.1 Eubacteriales bacterium
AAGAAATTCCCATTATAATGGTTACAGCAAAAAAAGAATCGATCGACAAAATTCGGGGGTTGGGACTTGGGGCAGACGATTACATCGTAAAGCCGTTTGATCCTGCCGAGTTGGTGGCTAGAGTGAATGCACATCTGGCTAGATACGAAAGACTCACATCTATGGATAAAAACAACTCGCAACAGAAAGAAATTGTAATTGGAAAATTAAGAATTCTGCCAGAAGCATGGCGGGTTTATGTAAATGAAAAAGAAATCAAACTGACCAACAAGGAATATGAACTCCTTGTATTTTTGGCTACAAACCCAAATATCGTTTTTACCAAAGAGCGACTCTTTGACCGTATTTGGGGTATGACTGCGTTAGGGGAGTCAGCTACAGTAATTGTACACATAAACAGATTAAGAGAAAAAATCGAAAATGACAGCAGCAATCCACAATATATTGAAACAGTTTGGGGTGCTGGATATCGGTTTAAAGTATAAAATCTATCAAGTTATGCCCTAAAACACAAAAAACATCAGCCTGTAAAATTGATTATATAAGAGTTTATATATTGTTTATCTGGCCTTTATTAGGATGTTATGTTACTTTTTTATAATTAAGTCAAGCTGATATACAGCCTATTTTATAAGAAAAGGAGTTAATTGACATGAAAAGCAAATTCAAAGTAATGGCGGCTTCCGCGATAGCAGGATGTTTGCTACTGTCGGTAAGCGTAACAGCATTTGCTGCGAGTGGGGGGAATGGATACCAAACATTTAAGGATACTGTAACATCAACCTTTCTTACGCGAAATGCAACAGTTTCAGCTCAGTTTGAGGTAAAAGACAATAATGCTATTGTCCTTTCCGGGAACACAGTTCAAAAACTTGATGGACAAAATAGTTCATCGAACACCAGTCTTAATATTGATGGTACAACACAAACCATCGAAACAAGCAGAACGGCAGACAAATATATCGCAAAAATAGGCGATCAATATTACTCATCGGCGGTTCACAACAGAGGTAGGGATGTGGAAAAAATGAATTTATCCGCATCCTCCAGTACGGTAAAACTTGCCGAAACGGTAGCGGATACGCTTGTCGGAGACGTAAAAAATCAGTTCATCGCGAATGGTAACACCATCAGTGTCAAACTGGAAGGTGCTCAGATTCCGCAGCTAGCAAAACTAGCCATATCTGCAGCTGCTGAAAACGTAAACAATGTTTCTGGACATAAAGGTACAGAGCAGGATCAGGGTATGAAAGCAGTTTTAAGCAAAATACCACAACTTTCAAATATAGATGTTAAATCTATTGAAATGACGGCAACTGTATCAGAAAATACGCTCACAGCAAATCAGTATTCCATTATCATAACAGGGGTGGATGCAAATGGTGTATCGCATCAGATAGAAATATCCGTAAATGCTAAAGTCAGTGATGTAAACACTACCCAAAGTGATACGATCGACACTACTGGAAAAAATGTTATTGCCAAACAAATATAATCGTAAGAGCGTGATATTTTAAGGCACAGAAGAGGGGTGGCTGAGGCCACCCCTCTTCTATTAAGGAGGACAACATGGGTGTTTCACTTGAGGTAAGCAATCTTACAAAGATTTACCATAATGGTCGGGGGATCAAGGATATTTCATTTTCTGTAAATGAAGGCGATATTTTCGGTTTGCTAGGGCCAAACGGTTCCGGTAAAACAACAACAATGAAAATCATCACAGGGTTATCCCATTCGGATAATGGAAGTGTTCAGATATTTGGTAAAGACGTGTTAAATGACAGAGAAAAGGCGTTAGAGAATATCGGTTGCTTAATAGAGGCACCGGCAACTTACGACTATATTTCTGCGGAAAAAAATCTTGAAATAGCAGCCCGATATTATTCTAATGTGAGAGCGCCGCGCATTGAAGATATTTTAACGCAAACTGGACTTTTTCAGTATCGGAAAAATAAAGTCAGGGATTTTTCATTGGGCATGAAACAGCGCCTGGGTTTGGCTCTTGCTCTCATTTCTGACCCAAAACTCATTATATTGGATGAGCCACTAAATGGTCTTGATATAGAGGGCATGGTTGCCGTTCGAAAAATTATTATGAAACAGGCGAAATCGAAAGGAGTTGCTTTTCTGATTTCTAGTCATCTTGCGCACGAATTGGAACTGACATGCAACAAAATCGCTGTGCTGAAAATGGGTCATTTGATTAAAAGCGTTTTCATGAATGAGGCAATAGAACAATGTGGGACATTGGAAAAGTATTATCTTGAGACTTCTGGAGCTAATAAGGATGGTGCGCTATGATTGCTTTAAGAGCAGGAATCATCAATGAAATAGACAAACTGTTTGGAAGAAAAAAATACATGGTATTGCTCCTTGTAATAGGTGTGGCAAGTTTAGGTATCGGTTTTTTGGGGAAATTTGCGAATAATTTAATTGGCATTTCATTGTCTGGCCTTCCGCTTACAGTATTGTCGATAGCAACCAGTTTTGTGCTACCGCTCATTATCTTTATGGTGGTTGCAGATTTGTTCACTGCAGAGCAGGAAAACGGTTCAATCAGGGCGATTGTAATAAGACCGGTCAGTCGCATGAGCATTTTTATTGCTAAAGCCTTGTCCATAGAAATCTATTCTTTAGCTGTGCTTTCGGTATGTTTCATAACAAGTGTTTTTATAGTTTTGATATTTGGAGAAATAACAGCCTCAAATATCGTTGAAACATTCTTAGCTTATTTAGTTTCCTTTGTTCCTATATTGCCTATAATCCTGTTTTCTGCTGTAATCTCTCAGATGTCAAAAACCAGCTCTGCCGCAGTGATGCTTTCAGTTTTGTGCTATATAGTCATCATTGCCGTTTGCACTTTGGTTCCAGGTATTTATTCTTTGTTTTTCACTTCTTATACAGGATGGTATAAACTGTTTATCGGCGCATCAATGCCTATTATCTCTATTTTAAATATCTTTGCTATTTTGATGGCGTATTCCCTGATCTTTTTTGCTCTAGGAAGCTTCCTCTTTGAGAAAAAAGAATATTGAGGTGCATTTTTCGGTTAAATTGACGGTAATGATTTTTATTTAGATATAGAATTAGACCTTAATTAAATTGCATAGGTGATAGCTCACCTCGTTCTTTCCTTTAAGCTAAATTTCACCAGCGGTCAGAAGAACCTCTTGAAATTAGCAAATTAAAAACATGGTGGTAATTTTGCATATTCCATACTCTTATTATAACATCTCAAATCTGGCCAGTCTGGATGCCATTTTTTGCGTGCTTAGAATCCAAAGCAAATCGTTTTCCTGGAGACGCATATGAATGTCTGGAGAAATAATGGGCAGAAGATTACGTTCTAAGCCAAGTAGGAATCCGTCGTACTCTTTTTTGATATACGAATTCTTGATGCTGAGGCCGGCTAGCTGGGAATCACTGTTGACGGTTATGGCATAGCAAAGCAACTGGTCGGTTTCTGCGTATTCTTCTTGCTGGTGTTTGATAAAATCACGCAGGGTGGCGAAGGTGCCATTCTCTTCTCGTTTCGGCTTCGTTTGACAGAAGCGTGCAAAGGTTTCTAACTCGGTGATGCTTCCTGCGATGAAAACAGTATCGCCAAGCAAGATCAGGTCTTCTTTGTTGGGAATATTGATATGCTTACTATGGCGGATGATCTTGATGATTTTTAGCCCGCTGCGTCTGCGTCCCAGCATATCTGTCATCAGAGTTGCCAAGTTCTTATTGACTACAGGGCATTTTTCAGTGAAGACAATTTTACCTACATATATTTGTTCGTCTAGCCAGCAATGGCCGACATTGGTATCTTTTCTTTCTGCTAGCTTTCTTTCGTTTAAATTGGCTAGAAATTGTGCCTCGATTTTCAGATAAGGGGTTATTAGCCAGTCGGAGCGGAGAATGAAAAAAACCACGACTACGGCAGCCAGTAAAATATACAGGGTGGAGAAGGAGAACATGATGCGGAGTGGTAGCATCACAAGGACAACCAAAACGCTCAGCCTCAGAATGATCAAGGCGATCAAAGGTAGGTGATTGCTCGTGTTTTTAAACCAAAGAGAGGTAAAGTACTCCGCTTTTGGTACCAGACTTTGACTTATGAAGGGAGCCATTAAAGTAAGAGTTATGACGGATGAGACGACGGCAGCGAGGGATGGTTGCAGGTAATTGCCCAGGAAAGGCCAGAAAAAAGATGTCATAGCGAGAATAATGATTAACATGCAAACACCACTGATGGTCAGGCGGAAGAAATATCTTCGAATAAAGGCAATCCATTCGCTGTCCTTCTCTGTTTCAAACTGTGTTTCTGAGGTATGGCGATTCAAATAATTCGCTAGCCTTTGTGGGAGGATTCGGTTAATAAAGCTATAGGTGCCTTCAGATGAACGGATCATAAAAGGCGAAAGGAAAGTGGTAATAACGGAAACAGAGACGATAATAGGATAGACATAGTCGTAGAGTACGCCCAGGGAAACCCCTAAAGCAGCAATAATAAAGGAAAATTCGCCAATTTGCGCGAGGCTAGAACCGCTTAGGACAGCAGTCTTTAAGGATTGTCCGGAAATCAAGACACCGATGGTAGAGAAAAACGGTTGGCCGATAATGGTAGCCAGAGTAATCAGCAGGATTGGACCTGAGTATTCTACAATCAAGGAGGGGTTAACTAGCATGCCGACCGAGATAAAGAAGACGGCCCCAAAGAGATCTTTAATGGGTTTGCTGATATGCTCAATTTCCTCAGCCATGGTGGTGCCAGCCAGCAGAGAACCGGCTAGAAAAGCACCTAGAGCGGAGGAAAATCCCAGATGAGTGGCTAATAGTACCATCCCTAGGCAAATACCCAGAGAAACAATTAAAAGTGTTTCTTCGTTCATCAGCTTGCCGATTCTTCGGATTATAGTCGGTAAAAGGTAAATGCCCAGCATCATCCAGGCTGCCAAGTATAGGAGCATTTTGGATAGGGTAAGCGCGAGGTCAGTTCCGCTAATTTCCTGGCTGACAGCAATTGTGGAAAGAATGACCATCATTAAGATGGCGGCAATGTCTTCAATAATCAAGGTCCCTAAAACTAGTTCGGTGAACTTTTTCCCTTTCAGCATTAAATCTTCAAATGCCTTCATAATAATCATGGTGGACGACATAGAGACCATACCGCCAAGGAAAATGCTGTTCATGGTGTCCCAGCCCAGCAACCGACCGCAACCAAAGCCTATCATCAGCATACTGCTTACGACTGTAATAGCCGTGATAATCGCAGTGCCGCCCACAGAAGCAAGCTTATGTAAATTAAACTCTAAACCCAGGTAGAACATTAAGATAATAATACCGATTTCACTCCAAGTTTGGATACTTACCATGTCAGTTACATTGGGAAATAAATTGCAATAGGGGCCTACTAGGAAACCGGCGATAATATAACCTAAAACTAGGGGTTGGTGAAGTTTTTTAAATAAAAGCGTCGTAACACTTGCAACCAGCAACATATAAGCCAAATCAGAGATCAAAACAGGTACATGCAATAATAACACCTCCTATCGATGAACGAATCATTGAAACAGTTAAAGCAAACTACCTTATGTTTATTTTAGCATAGGGGGGAGTTCTATAGCCAGTTATCTTCTGGAATACAAAATAACACCCGAAGATTCTCGCTATATAAAAATGTATAAAATTTATTATTGGAATGTCCAAAATATCTTGTTAAGGGGTAAGTAGGAAATCGTCATTATTTATTTACACAACTTTCCTATTCCTTTTAAATGGAGAAAATCACAAAAAAGAGTTGAGAATTAAGCTTAAAACATATAGATTGAGCTGCAGTTTTTGGAAAATTATTTTAAATAGTTTTAAGTAAATATATTCTCGGGAATCACAAAAGGATTAAATGTTTTCATATAAAATATTTAATCCTTTTGTGATTTTGCTATTGAAAGTAGCAAGATAGTATAGCAACTTGAAAAAAATTGATTACTTTTAAGATAATTACCAGACTAGATAATTGCAAGATTAGATAATTGCCTAATTTTGCTTTATAATCCGTCGGTGAAGAAAAGTAAATCTTCGTAATTATAATACCTCGAATGCAAAAACAAAAATAGTCAAAGCAATAATGTACTAGGTGTTACCTGTTCTGGTCTTGATTTAGTATAAATAATTACTTTGGCATCTAAAAAAGACCTAAAAAAGAGTATGAAATTAATAATTGTTATAGTTTCCTTGTTAGGAGCCATAAATGAGGAAATTTGCAGTTAAATTCTACTTGACAAAGGTACTTCTAACGCCTTAGAATAGTTTGAAGAATGTAACTAACTAGTTATTTACTTTTTTCGTCGGAGGTGATTTTTTGGATAAAATAAAAAAAATAACTAATAAAAAGGGGACTGGGCAAGAACAACGTTCCGAAGAGAGCCGTGCTCGAATTTTAAATTCTGCAACTAAGATTTTTGCTAAGA
>JBAYAL010000084.1:0-6447 GCA_041669825.1 Eubacteriales bacterium
GCCGGTTATTTAAAAAGAAGCCAGAATATGCCTAGAGTGTATGCTGATGGCATTTTGGCCCAAAATGCGGAAGAAGCAATCGACAGGATTAATAGGTCAGGTAAATTTGATGAAAAGGAAAAAATTCAAGCAACCAGAATTATTAAGAAATTAATCTCAGCTAGAAGCAGAAAACTGACGAGTGATGAAGGAGCAGAATCAAGAGTAGATTATATTGCTGATCATTTGGGAATGCCCAAAGAGGACGTAATCCATATTATTAATATTTTGCGCGAGATAAAGATTTTATCTGATGCTAAGGATTTGAACGGTTTTTTAACTAAAAAAACCAAAAAAAATAATGCCCTGAGTGTCTTGAATTCATTTTGGCACATGGAAAAGTTTTTGCTAACAGTAATTGATGAAGAGGAAAAGGTTGTTCATATTAAAGAGCTTAACGAGCAGGCTGAGGAATTTGGCTGTAAAAATGTATCTCCAAACATAATAAAAACCATCCTTAATCTCTGGAATATCAAAAAATGGATAAAAAGAAAAACATCGATATATTCTAAGAACCATATAGCTGTTAGGGGTCTCTATAGTCAGGAAAAACTGGCAGAAAAACTTGAAAACCGTAATACTATTGCCCAATTTATCTTAGAATATTTTTACAGTCTTAGCGAATCTGACAAACCTGATAATAAATCTCAAAAGGATGAAATATTGGTTGAGTTCTCAGTCTTGGAATTGAAAGAGAAGTTTGAAAACCGATCTAATTTGTTTCAAAGCAAGGTAACATCGGAGGAAATTGAAGATGCGCTTTTCCATTTGTCCAGAATTGAAGCCTTAAAAATAGAAGGCGGATTTATGGTTGTTTATAATGCGCTGACTATTGAACGACTTGAGCTGAATAATAGAATAAACTACAAGCTTGAAGATTATCAGTATCTCGATAAGTTTTATCAGAGTAAAACCGAGCAAATCCATATTGTTGGAGAATATGCCAGAAAAATGATTAGTAATTATAAGGCAGCCCTGCAATTTGTAGATGACTACTTCAAGCTTAATTATACTTCTTTTTTGCGCAGATATTTCCCTAATAGCAGGGAAGAAATTAATAGAAATATGACACCGACTAAGTTTAAACAGCTTTTTGGGGAGTTGTCCCCTAACCAGTTAGAAATTATAAATGATAAAAATTCACAGTATATTGTTGTTGCAGCCGGACCGGGAAGCGGCAAGACTAGGATATTGGTTCACAAGCTGGCATCGCTGATGTTAATGGAGGATGTCAAGCATGAACAATTGCTGATGGTTACTTTTTCAAGGGCTGCTGCTTCAGAATTCAAAAAGCGTTTACTCAAGCTGCTTGGAAATGCGGCAAGTTATGTAGAAATTAAAACATTTCATTCTTTTTGCTTTGACTTATTGGGAAGAGTGGGGACCCTTGAAAAGTCTGAAGTGATTATCAGGGAAACAATCAGGAAGATAAAGGATGGAGAAGTAGAGCCGGCAAGAATTACAAAAACAGTTCTGGTAATTGATGAAGCTCAGGATATGGATAAAAATGAATTTGACTTGATCCAGGCCTTGATGGAGTACAATGAGGATATGCGCGTCATTGCAGTCGGTGATGATGATCAGAATATCTATGAATTCAGAGGTGCAAGTTCCAAATATTTAGAACAGCTTATTGCCCTGGAAAAAGCCGCTATGTATGAGCTGGTCGAGAACTATAGGAGTAAAAGTAACCTTGTCGATTTTAGCAATCAGTTTTTAACGAGAATTCCTAATCGGTTAAAGCATACGCCAATAATTTCTGTACAGCGTGATAATGGAATAATAAAGCTTGTTCGATACCGAGGAAATAATCTGATTACACCTTTAGTAAAGGATATCCTCTCCCAGGGGTTGTCGGGAAGCACTTGTGTTTTGGTTAAAACCAATGAAGAGGCTTTACAGATTACAGGATTGCTCATTAAGAATGGCATGCAGGCCAGGCTTATTCAAACTAATGATGGATTTAAGCTTAATAATCTGCTGGAAATTAGATATTTTTTAAACCAGTTTAATTTGGATAATGATAGTCCTACATTCAGTGATGATGTATGGGAGCAGGCAAAAAGGGAATTAAAAGAAAGATTTCGTAGTAGCCTTAATTTGGAAATATGCCTTAATCTGCTGAAGGATTTTGAAGCAGCAAATCCAAATCGTAAATATAGATCTGATCTGGATATATTTGTCCGTGAATCAAAATTGGAGGATTTTTTTGGCGAAGATGTTGAGACTATATTTGTTTCTACGATTCATAAGGCCAAAGGCAGGGAGTATGACAATGTTTTTCTGATGCTGGATAATTTTAATCCTGGAAGAAATGAAGCAAAACGCCAGCTCTATGTTGCTATGACCAGAGCAAAAAGCAATCTCGCCATTCACTATAACGGGAATTATTTTGATTTTATTAAATCAGAGGGTTTGAGGGTAATCGATGATAACGAAAATCACCTGGAGCCTCTTGAATTAGCAATTCAGGTGACTTACAGGGATGTCTATCTGGATTTCTTTCAAAAATGCCAAGGCCTAATTGAAGAGCTGAATAGCGGAGATGCTCTAACTTTTAACAGGGACGGTTGTTGCAATGTTAACGGTCAGGTAGTATTAAGATTTTCAAAACAGTTTAAAAATCGACTTTGGGAGCTGGAACAAAAAAATTATAGACCAAAAACAGGAAAAATTAGGTTTATTGTTTATTGGAAAAAAGAGGGCTCGGAGAATGAAATCAAAATTATTCTGCCTGAGCTTTACTTTGAAAGGGATTAAATCATATTGATAATATTTTTTGATTAAAAATTCCAACTATAAACATATGTTGTATGTGATATTTGAAAAATTGGTTTTGAATGTCCTAATCAGTATTAACAGTGAATTTTTTTGTGATAAAAATAGCTCGAGATGATTTATATCAAAAAGGAATTAGGAAAAACATCGAGAACTATATAAAATTAGGTAGAATAATCATATGATAATTCATTAATTAGAAAGGGACTCTTGCAATGAAAAATGAAGTAAATTTAGAACAATGGCGTGAATTGTATGACGTAACGCAGCGGATAAAGTTGCTGCAACCATGGGAATTTTTATGGGATATGGATTTGATTAAGCTGCAGCTTCCCGAATACAAACAGCCTTTTTTTACCAGTGTTATGGGACGCAATGGCGAATGTTTTGCCGTTGCTGTGATGGAAGGTGAAGATGCGCTCAATGATTTTCACCAACTGGCAGAAAGACGGGATATTCCTTCCAGTCAATTGATCCGGTACCAGAATAATATGACTTGTTACTTCGGCGATCGAGAAGAGTTAACCAAATCAGAGCGGGATACCATTAAAAAATTAGGCTTAAAATTCCGCGGGAAAAATCAATGGATCTATTTCCGTTCTTATGAGCGGGGGTATGTGCCTTTCATTTTGGATGAAGCCCAAGTTGTAAAATTAACACGAGTATTTCAAGAGTTTTTTATGGCTTTGAAGGGTTTTATAGAAAACCAAATTTCGGTAGATTTTGAAAACAATCAGACACTTTACCGCAGATTTGATTCAAAATGTGGACTATGGTTAACGACAGCGGCATCCTTAAACATTCCCCAGAAAAAATATAGGATACCTGTAATGGACGATGAAATCCTAATTAGCAGGCTTAAAAAACAAAAATTGTCGAAATCAGTCTTGGAAATCGATACCTTGTTTCTGAATGCTTCCATTCAAGAGTCAAAATTTGTCAGACCTATCATGCCTGTTTTGTTTTTAGTAGCCGACCATAGCACTGGATTGATAATTGATCAAGAAATACTGTCGCCAGGCGATGAAGATATGTCCAGAATTCTAGACAGTGTCACCAATTATATTTCATTTTATGGAAGGCCAAAAAAAATTGTTGTCCGGGATCAGGAAATGGCGCATATACTTTCCGACCTGAGCAAAAAATTAGATATTCAGACCGTGATTGAAGGCGGATTGCCAGCAATTGATGCTATGGCCAAAGAATTTGAGAGATTATAATTTTCTCAAAGAAACAACCCATCTGGAAATGATGGGGACTTGCTAAGAGTAGCAAAAAAATGGCTTAACTACCTTAAAAAAAATTCAAAAATGGGTAGAATAAGTGTGCGAATTTCTATTTTGGAAAGGAAGTAAACAACATTTGCAAACCCCAGAACAAAAATATAGCCACCTAAAAGAAAAATACCAGAAATTAATAGCTGAACAAACCGATACTATTAACCTTATTAGCACCTCCAGATTGATAGTGTTTCTTATTGGTGCCGGTTTGGGAATTTATTTCCTTGTAAAGAAAAATTATGGATTATTCGCTTTTGATTTGGGTTTGTTTTTGGCCATTTTTATTGCGCTAATGGTGGTTCATGAATCATATTTTAAGAAGAAAAAGCATTCTATGACACTTTCCCAAATCAATCAGGATTCTTTAAAACGTATTCATGGAGAGTGGAATACCTTTAGTGATGATGGTAGGGAATTTATCGATGAAAACCATCCTTACTCACAGGATTTGGATATATTTGGTCAGGGATCACTTTTTCAGTTTATCAACACAGCCAGGACTTATTTAGGAAGGTTTAAACTTAGGGATTTGCTTATTACACCACCTAAAAGCATTGAAGAAATAGGCAACAGGCAGGAAGCAATTCGAGAGCTGACTCAAAAACTTGGCTTCCGCCAGAAATATATGGCTGAAGGTATGCAGGTGTCTAAAATGCATGATCCTAAGGAGCTGTTTTCCTGGGCAAATAGGGTAGAAAGCTTTTACCGAAAGCCGTTGGTTATTATTATTTTTCGCCTTATGCCGGTTATTACGATCGTGGTTGGCTTCTTTACTTTTTTTAACCCTGAAACAAAATATTATGCGCTCATAGTTCTCTTGCTTATCCAATTCGTTATTCTGAGGATAAATGCTGGTAAAAGGGGAAAAATTCTGGGAGTAGCTGCTCACTACATGGATAATATTAGAGCCTATTCTAGGATGTTAAATTTGCTTGAACTGGAAACATACAATTCTCCTTATTTAGAAGGTTTAAAAACCAAACTGAAAGATAAGAATGAAAAAACTGCTTGTGAGCAAATCCGAAAGCTTGTGAGTATTGTCGATTCTATTTCCAACAAATCGAACTTTTTTTATATTGTTTTAAATATTATATTTTTAATGGATTATGAGTATATGTTTTTCTTGGAAAAATGGAAAGAACAGTCTGGAACTAAAATAAAAAATTGGTTGTATACCATAGCAGAGTTTGAGGCGTTAGCAAGCCTTGCTGTTTTACGGTATGATTATCCCGAGTGGGCTATGCCGGAATTGACTGAAGGTCTGGGCTCGGACAATAGCATGCCTTTGTTTGTTGCTGAGAAGATGGGGCATCCGCTCTTAGTGAAATCATCGGTAGCCAACGATTTGAAGTTTGAATTCCCGAAAAACATCTTGCTTATCACAGGTTCCAATATGTCAGGAAAAAGCACGCTCTTAAGAACTGCTGGCATTAATCTAGTACTTGCTTATGCGGGGACTGCAGTTTGTGCTAACACTTTTAAATGTTCCTTAATGGATATTTATACCTGTATGAGGGTAAACGATAACCTGGAAAAGAATATTTCTGCTTTTTATGCGGAGCTGCTGAGAATTAAAATGATCGTTGAAGCAGTGGAAAAGGGAAAAACTATATTCTTTTTACTCGATGAAATTTTTAAAGGCACGAATTCTATGGACAGGCATACTGGTGGCAAAGTGCTGATTAAAAAGCTGAGTAAGAAAAAGATATTGGGGCTTATCTCAACACATGATCTTGAATTGGCCGAGCTTGAAAAGGAAGGCAATATGATAAAGAATTATCATTTCCAGGAGTATTATGTCAATGGCAAGATTTGTTTTGACTATAAGCTTAGGAATGGTGTTTCTACAACACGTAATGCGGCCTTTCTGATGAAAATGGCAGGGATTGATATTTGAACTGCTTTAGTAAAAGGTTCCTATAGATGCTTATACAAAATTTGAACTATAAATGTTCATATCTAATTGAAAAAATGGGGTAGTGGCAAGAAATGAAAAAAATTGTCCTGGTGTTAAGCCTTTGTATTGCTTTTCTATTGAGTATTCCTTTTTTAGGCCAAGCTAGTCCGTTGGCCTATACGACTGAGCGGATATCCGGTCAGGATCGAATTGAAACAGCTCTTAGCATTGCTCAAAAAGGATGGACAACTGCTCAAACCGTTATTTTGTGTGAAGGTACTGATTATCCTGATTCTATTGCGGTAGCTCCTTATGCAGTAAATCTGGATGCTCCAATTCTTCTTACAGGTGGAGATACACTTGATCAGCGTGTTGAAACAGAATTGCAGCGTTTAAATCCGCAAAAAGTGATTCTTTTGGGAGGGGAAGGTTGTTTAACCAATTCTATTGAGA
>JBAYAL010000085.1:0-6386 GCA_041669825.1 Eubacteriales bacterium
AAAGGGGAGAAGAAGGTGTTATTTCAGCTTTTCTCGGTTCGGATGGAAAGGGAGGAAAGCATCTGGAATGCCCGGCTCTTCCTTTGAAAAATGCTTTCACAAACAATAATGATTCTGAAATTAAAGAGAGTTATTTAAGTATGAATGGTAGAGAAATATTTAAATTTGCCGTAAAAATTATTGTGGAAAGTGTGAATAAGGTTTTTGAAGCTTCGGGGATGTTGCTTGACGAAATTAAATTTATTGTTCCGCATCAGGCTAATATTAGGATAATTGATTCGGCTGCCAAGAAGCTTGGGATAAGTAGTGAAAGATTTTATGTTAATCTTGATAAATATGGCAATACGTCAGGAGCAAGTATTCCTATAGCCCTTGATGAGATGGCTAAAGGCGGTTTGCTAAATAAGGGGGATAAAATTATATTAGTTGGCTTTGGAGCTGGATTGACATATGGAGCAGAACTAATAAAGTGGACCAAATGATATTTTTTTAACCATATCTGAAAGGGGAATATCCGTGGTTTTGGAAAGAATAAAAAAGGTGATTGCTGATCAGATGGATATAGATATCCACAACATTAAACCTGAGTTAACTTTTAAAGAAGATTTGGAAATTGACTCACTTGATATTTTTGAAATTATTTTGGAAGTTGAAGAAGAGTTTAAGATTGAGATCCCGACTGAGGATCTGGAATCCATTTATAAAGTAGTTGATCTGGAAAACTATATTAAAAATAGGATTGCTTAAGATGATTAATAAAAATTTAGGAGATATGTATGAATAGAGTTAGTTTTTTCAAAAAACTTGGAGTTGAATATCCTCTGATCCAAGGTGCTATGGCTTGGATATCTGATAGTTCTCTTGCTGCCGCAGTATCAAATGCTGGTGGAATAGGAATTATTGCTTCTGGCAATGCTCCTGTAGATTATGTGAGAAATGAAATAAGAAAGGCGAAGAAACTAACTGACAAGCCTTTTGGCGTAAATATTATGCTTTTAAGTGAAAATGCTGGAGAAATTGCTGAACTGGTATGTAAAGAAGAAATCAAAATTATTACTACTGGAGCAGGAAATCCTGGAAGATATATTGAGATGTGGAAAGAACATGGTATTACTGTAATTCCAGTGGTTCCATCTGTAGCATTAGCTAGAAGGATGGAAAAGGCTGGAGCGGATGCTGTAGTTGCCGAAGGTGGAGAAGCTGGAGGACAAGTTGGAGAATTGACTACAATGACTTTGCTACCACAGGTTGTAGATGCTGTTAAGATACCCGTTATCGCAGCAGGTGGGGTAGGCGATGGAAGAGGAATTGCAGCCGCTTTCATGTTGGGAGCGAGTGGTGTGCAGGTTGGAACAAGATTTCTTGTTGCTTATGAGTGCACTGTACATCAGAATTACAAGCAAAAAATACTAAATGCTAAGGATATAGATACCGTAGTTACTGGAAGAGTAACAGGGCATCCTGTACGAGTACTGAGAAATAAGCTGACAAGACAGTTTAAGGAATTAGATAACCAAGGAGCTGCACTAGAAAAATATGCAGAGTTAGGAGTAGGGGCTTTAAAAAAAGCTGTAAAAGATGGGGATGTGGAATATGGCTCGATTATGGCTGGTCAAATAGCAGGGTTAGTGAAGAAAGAACAATCGAGTCAGGAAATAATTGAAGAAATGTTTAATCAGGCCAAGGAAAGTATTACCACTGCAAATGGAATTATTTGGTAGATATATAAGCGGATAGTATTGATGGTTTTAGGAGTGTTTTTAGGAGGAGTTTATGGGTAAAATTGCTTTTTTATTTTCTGGTCAGGGAGCACAATATGTTGGAATGGGCAAAGAGCTTTTTGATAATTATGATGTGGCCAGAGAAGTTTATAATATTGCTGATAGAGAATTGGGTTTTGAACTCAGTAGTCTGTGTTTTAATGGTAGTAAAGAAGAATTGGATCTTACAGAAAATACTCAGCCGGCAATATTGACTACGAGTATTGCAGCTCTGAGAGTATTGGAACAGCAGAAAATTAAAGCAGATTATGTAGCTGGGTTAAGCCTCGGGGAATATTCCGCATTGGTATGTAGTGGAGTATTTAGTTTTGAAGATGCTGTAAAACTGGTGAGAAAAAGAGGAAAATATATGCAGGAAGCTGTTCCTAAAGGTATTGGTGGGATGGTGGCTGTGTTGGGTTTAGATGCCGAGTTGGTAGAAAAAGCGTGCCAAGAGGCGAGTATAAAAGGTGTGGTTCAAGTAGCCAATTATAATTGTCCTGGTCAGATAGTAATTTCTGGAGAAATAGAAGCTTTGAAAGAAGCGGGGGAAAAAGCTAAAGAACTTGGTGCTAAAAGGATTGTCCCTTTAGAAGTTAGTGGTCCGTTTCATACCAGATTGCTGGAAAGTGCTTCTGAAAAATTGTACAAGGAGCTTTGGTCTATCAAAATTAATAGCATTAATGTGCCTGTTATTTCCAATGTAACTGCTCAATATATTCAAGATAGCAGCAATGTGAAAGATTTGTTAAAAAAGCAAGTTCTGAGCTCTGTTCGTTGGGAAGGTACAATTAGAAGAATGCTTGGTGATGGAGTGGATACTTTTATTGAAGTAGGGCCTGGAAGCGCATTGAGGGGATTCGTAAAAAAAATTGACAGGACGGTTAAACTTCTCAATGTTGAAAATATTAGTTCGTTAGAAGCTGTGCTAAGTTATTATAGGAGCCGTAATTAAGAGATTGGGCTAGGTGGATTTATTTGGAGGGTAACTTATGTTAAGAGGACAGACAGTTGTTGTTACTGGAGCAAGTAGAGGAATAGGAAAAGCAATAGCCTTGAAATTGGCTGATAATGGCGCAAATATAGTAATTAATTATAGAAGTAGGGAAGAAGAAGCTTTAGGTTTAGTTGAAGAGATAAAAAACAAGGGCGTAAAGGCGCTAGCTATAAAAGCAGATGTAAGTATTTTTGCAGAGGCAGAAAACATAATCAGAATGGCAAAGGAAGAATTCGGTACTGTTGATATCTTGGTAAATAATGCGGGGATAACAAAAGATAGCCTGATTATGAGAATGAATGAAGAAGATTTTGACAGAGTAATCGAAGTAAATTTAAAAGGCGTTTTTAATTGCACAAAACATACAGTTCCTATAATGGTAAAACAAAAGTATGGCAGGATAATCAATATTACCTCAGTAGTAGGAATTATAGGTAATGCTGGACAGTCTAATTATGCGGCAGCGAAGGCAGGAATAATTGGCTTGACAAAGTCTTTAGCAAAGGAAGTTGGGAGCAGAGGTATAACTGTAAATGCAGTTGCCCCAGGTTTTATTGAAACAGAAATGACTGAAGTATTGTCGGAGAAAACCAAAGAAAAAGCAAAAGAAAATATTGCTTTAAAAAAACTTGGCAAACCGGAAAATGTTGCTGATGCAGTATTTTTTCTGGCTTCATCAATGAGTGAGTATATTACGGGACAGGTAATAAGTGTTGATGGTGGAATGGCATTTTAAGGAGGAAAATTATGAAGAACAGAGTTGTTGTAACTGGAATGGGTGCTGTCACCCCTGTTGGAAACGATTTGGGAAGTTTTTGGACAGGAATTAAAGAAGGTAAATGTGGTATTGATAAGATAACTGCTTTTGATGCTTCAGACTATAAGGCAAAATTGGCAGGAGAAGTAAAGGATTTTGACTATAGTAAATATCTAGATAAAAAAGAAGCCAGAAGAATGGATAGATTCAGCCAGTTAGCTATGGTTGCGGCATGTGAGGCAATGGAACATTCTGGCTTGGACATAAATAATATTGATAATGAAAGATTTGGAGTAATAGTAGGTTCGGGTATTGGCGGAATTGGTACAATTGAAGAACAGATTGAAAAGTCTCGTATTAAAGGACCAAATAAAGTATCCCCGTTTTTTATTCCTATGATAATTGGTAATATGGCGGCAGGAAATATTGCTATACGGTTTAATGCCAAGGGTATTTGCATAAGTCTAGTAACAGCTTGCGCTACTGGTACGCACAGTATTGGAGAATCCTATCAAAAAATAGGGTATGGAGATGCGGATATAATGATTTGTGGTGGAGTTGAGGCCGCAATCACACCAGCGTCAGTAGCAGGTTTTTGTTCTTTGACAGCACTTAGCAGTAGTACAGATCCGTTAAGGGCCTCTATACCTTTTGATAAGGAAAGAGATGGGTTTGTTATGGGAGAGGGAGCAGGTATTCTTGTCTTGGAATCTTTGGAGCATGCCCTGAAAAGAAATGCTAAGATATATGCTGAAGTAAAAGGCTATGGAGCGACCTGTGATGCTTATCATATTACAGCGCCGGCACCTGGCGGAGAAGGTGGAGCCAGATCAATGCAAATGGCCCTTAAAGACGCAGGACTTGAGGTTGAACAAATATCTTATATCAATGCTCATGGAACGAGCACCAATCTTAATGATAAATATGAAACTGCAGCTATTAAGACAGTTTTTGGAGAGTACGCAAAAAAAGTGCCTGTAAGTTCTACTAAATCAATGACTGGCCATTTGTTAGGTGCAGCAGGTGCTATTGAGGCAATTATTTGTACTAATTCTTTGATAGAAAATTATATTCCACCTACTATTGGTTATAAAGTAAAAGATGAAGAATGCGATTTGGATTATGTTCCCAATATAGGAAGAAATGTGGAAATTGAGTATGCTTTATCTAATTCTCTTGGATTTGGTGGGCATAATGCGACGATAATATTGAAAAAATATTGCTAATTGACCAGTGAAAATACACTTAATCCACTAAATGTAAGAGGAGAAGTCATATGGATTATAAAAATATCCAGGAATTAATGAAAACAATGAGCGAATCTAACCTGACCTTTCTGGAAATAGAAAGTGAAGATTTGAAGATTAAGCTAAAAAAAGAAACTGAAAAGGTAATTTATACGGAAAAAACAGGTAGCTTGGTTCAAGAATCGGCAAGAAATGTTCTGAATACCGGAAAAGTAGGGAATGTTGGAGTTGAAGCTGATATAGTTCGAGCAGGGGCTAATCAAATCAGTACAGAAGAATCTGAAAAATCAGTTAAAATTGATAAGGATGCTATGGCATGTTTGACTGTGAATTCTCCTATTGTAGGAACTTATTATCTGGCTGCTTCTCCTGAGGCTGAAGATTTTGTAAAAATGGGAAGTAAGGTCAAAATGGGAGATACTTTGTGTATTATTGAAGCTATGAAGCTTATGAATGAGATAGAAGCTGAATTTGACCTTGAAATTATTGATATTTTGGTTTCTAATGGTGCTATGGTTGAATTTGGCCAGCCTTTGTTTGCAGTGAAGAAAATATAAATTTGATTTTGAATTGGGGAGGATTGACTATGTCTTTGGGAATAAAAGAAATTCAGAAGATAATACCGCATCGGTATCCATTTTTACTTCTCGACAAGGTAGAGGAATTTGAAGAGGGAAAGAGTATTACTGCAATCAAAAATGTTACTATGAATGAATATTTTTTTCAGGGCCATTTTCCTGAAGAACCTGTGATGCCTGGTGTATTGATTATTGAAGCTCTGGCACAGGCTGGTGCAGTTGCTATTTTGAGTATGGATAAATATAAAGGTAAAATTGCTTACTTCGGAGGAATTAACAAGGCTAGATTTAAGCGAAAAGTAGTTCCAGGTGATGTGCTGAAACTTGAAGTTGAGATTATTAAAATAAAAGGTCCGGCTGGAATTGGAAAAGCGCTAGCAACAGTAGATGGTGAAAAAGCAGTAGAAGCAGAGTTGGTATTTTTTATTGGATAAGTGGATTATAGTGAGTGGGTGAAATATTGTTTAATAAGATATTAATTGCCAATAGAGGAGAAATAGCGGTTAGAGTAATTAGGGCTTGTCGAGAGATGGGGATTCAGACAGTTGCTGTTTATTCTGAAATTGATAGAAATGCACTTCATGTTAATATGGCAGATGAAGCAGTATGTATAGGGCCTGCAAAATCGCAGGAAAGTTATCTTAATATGAATAATGTTATCAGTGCGACTGTATTGACCGGCGCTGAAGCAGTACATCCTGGGTTCGGCTTTTTAGCTGAGAACAGTAAATTTGCTCAGATGTGTAAGGAGTGCAATATTATATTTATTGGACCAGATTCGGAAGTTATGGAAATGATGGGTAATAAGGCTAGAGCAAGGCAGATAATGATAGAGTCAGGAGTGCCTGTAATTCCTGGCGTTGATGGTGTTGTAGAGGATTATGAACAATGTATTAAGGAAGCGGCGAAGATAGGTTTTCCTGTGATTTTAAAAGCATCTGCCGGAGGCGGAGGAAAAGGTATTAGAATTGCTAAAGAAATGTCTGAATTGAAAAAAGCTTGGGAAACTGCGAAAACAGAAGCCAAAGCTGCTTTTAATGATGATGC
>JBAYAL010000086.1:0-6320 GCA_041669825.1 Eubacteriales bacterium
ACCCATGAAATCTAAAACTTGCCCCGTGTGCCAAATCTTGTTGTTCAACTAAAACAGCATCTATTCCTCTTAAAGCCAAATCTCTTATAATGCCAACACCAGTTGCTCCGCCTCCGACAACTAACACCCTTGTTTTATTGATTAGCATAATTGCCCCCTTATATTACTACTATGAAAAATAAAAACCGCAATAAATGCACCAAAAACAGGTGAACATTATTACGGCTTCTCTTTCTCTAGCCTTTAAACCATTCTATCAATATATTTATTTGTTAATAACAGATAAAAAATACCACATTTCAATTATTTTATTTATAATATAATAAAATTTTATTTATTCCTCTGATTCCCATTCCATTACCCGGGAAACTGCCTTTTGCCATCCTTTGTAGTATTTATTCCTTTTTTCTTCAGGCATTTCAGGATCAAAACTACGGTTTACTTTGTAGCGTGTAATCAGTTCATTTTTACTAGCCCAAAATTTTGTCGCCAAACCAGCGAGATAAGCTGCACCCAGAGCTGTAGTTTCAATACACTGAGGTCTTTCGACTCTAACTCCCAAAATATCAGATTGGAATTGCATAAGAAGGTTATTGGCAACTGACCCGCCATCTACTTTTAACAATTTTAACTGAAGGCCAGAATCTTTTTCCATTGCAGTTAAAACGTCTTTAGTCTGATAGGCCATAGATTCAAGTGCTGCCCTAATAATATGATTCTTACCAGTTCCCCGAGTGAGACCAAAAATTGCCCCCCTGGCTTTCATATCCCAGTACGGAGCACCCAACCCCGTAAAGGCTGGAACAACATAAACCCCACCATTATTTTTAACTTTTGAGGCAAAATATTCTGAATCAGACGCGGTTTCAATCAGTTTTAATTCATCTCTCAACCACTGAATAACTGCACCAGCAATAAAAATACTGCCTTCCAAGGCATATTTCACCTTGCCGTTAATACCCCAGGCAATTGTTGTTATTAATCCTTCTTTTGATTCATACATTTTATTTCCAGTATTCATAAGCATAAAACAGCCAGTTCCATAAGTATTCTTAGCCATACCAGGCTCAAAACAGGTTTGACCAAATAAAGCAGCTTGCTGATCACCAGCAATACCTGCGATAGGAACTCTGCAACCAAAAAATGCCCCCGGGTCAGTCTCTCCATAAACATAACTTGAAGGTTTAACTTCGGGTAACATGGAAGCGGGAATATCCATTTCCTTTAAAAGTTCCTCGTCCCATTTTAACTCTTTAATGTTATAAAGAAGAGTTCGAGATGCATTAGAATAATCAGTAACATGTATTTTACCTTTTGTCAGTTTCCAGACTAGCCATGTATCCATAGTACCAAAAAGGAGCTCTCCCCGCTCAGCCTTTTCTCGTGCTCCCGGGATATTATCCAAAATCCATTTAATTTTGGTTCCTGAAAAATACGCATCAACTACAAGGCCTGTTTTTTCTTTTATCTTTTGTTCCAACCCACGCGCTTTTATATCATCACAAATACTTGCTGTTCTTCTGCATTGCCAAACAATTGCATTATAAATCGGCTTTCCGGTTTTCTTTTCCCATACTACTGTGGTTTCCCTTTGATTAGTAATTCCGATAGCATCAATTTCATCAGTATTTATCTGATAGTGAGCTATCAGTTCAGCAATCACGCCATACTGAGTACTCCATATTTCTTCCGGATCATGTTCTACCCAGCCGCGATGAGGATAATATTGAGGGAATTCTTTTTGGGCAACACCCACTATATTGCTATCTTTATCAAATAACATTGCCCTACAACTAGTAGTACCTTCATCAAGCGCCAATATATATTTCTTCTTGTTCATGTACTTCCTCCTAAGAAAAGATTACTCTATAAAAGTTCCTGAGACACCGTTTAAAAAAGCAAAATCTAAAATACACTATTAATTTTTAACAAAAATCCTAATACAAAAAGCCCATTATTTTACAGGTCTCCAAATCCGTAAAATAATGGGCTCTCAAATTCTCTCACCCAATTTACTTAAATGATACATCATTTAATAGAAGTAGTCAATAAATATTACTATAATTCATTCCTTAGATATATTATTTTTTTACGAAATAATAGCAATCCATATTATTTCCCTTACAACATAATAATGTCAAGAAAATATTTTACATAAACCAAACTTCTCTATTCGTACTAGATACAGCTATTGCCCCTGATTGAAGCCCTAACATAACATCTTCTTTATCAGATATTAGTCCCCCAATAATAAGTGGAATTTTACAAAAAGCACTTAATTCCTTAATAATTTTGGGCATAACTGCAGGTAATATCTCTATTGCGTCAGCATAACCATTATCCACCTGCTTTTTGAAATTCTCAATAGCTATAGAATCTATGAGAAAAAAGCGTTGAATAGCAATAAGTCGCCTCTCCTTTGCAGCTTTAATAATACTAGGTCTTGTACTAATTATTCCATCAGCCAATGTATTTATTTTAATATATTCAACTGCTATATCCTTACTTGCCAGCCCTTCAATAAGGTCTATATGAACAATAGCTATTTTACCAGTTTCTTTAACTTTTCTTACAATTTCTCCAATTGAACACAGATTGCCATAAATAATAAAAACAACCCCACATTCTGAATTCAATGCATCTTTAAGTCCATTCTCATTCTTAACCGCCGCGATTATCGGCATCTCACCAAGCTTTATAGTAAAATCTTCTCGCATAATCATCTCTCCTATTTATTAATGAATATTTCTATAATACTTCTATTCATACCCTATTAACCCTAAGTAACATGCAATATTTATTATAAACAAAACTCTATCCTCATAATATCAGTCGTATTTCACTCCAATATTATATTTATATCAATAATATTTTTTTATTTTCCTATATAATCACGAATCTCGTTAATTCCTGTTTTTGAAGTATTGCTAACTCTAAATATTTCACCTACACCTGCAAGTGTTAAATAGTTTTCTGCAGTTTCAACCTGTGATTCATCAGTTGCCAGATCTACCTTTGTAACTATTCCAATAACTGGTTTGGAGAACATAGACACAAATCCAGGTGGAAACAAACTTTGTTCATCTGTACAAGCCTGAAGCAATATAATTATGTCTGCCTCAACTGCAGTTACTACCAGTGCCTTAAAATAAATTTTGCATTCCAGATATTCCCCTGGAGTATCGATGGCGTTGTTTACTATTTCTATTGCCTGCGTTTTTTTGTATTTAAGTTCGCAATCATTAACCGCCTGACAAAAACTAGTTTTACCACATCCAGTTTTACCAATCAACATTATTTTTTTCATATCATTTCCTATGTCCTAGTAATCTGAGTTGGAGTAAATTGCAATATGTTTTCAAGAATACTAATAATCTCTTTCAATGCAGACTCAACACTTGCTACATCACCTGAGATTACCAGCGAACCACTGAATCTATCCACAAACACTATCCCTACCTCTGCGGCTTTGGTTGCAACATCGGCAGCAATTATTGCCGCCTCGCTCGGGGTAATTGTAAGTATCCCAATAGCGTTTTTATTTTCTTCAATAATTCCAAGTTTTTTATACAATTCCTGGTTTGGATTGGCTATCAAATGAGCGAGTGTAACCTGCTTTCCAGGCACATATTCCTGAATAACCCGCTGTTTTATTTCTTCCATTTCTGCACACTTCCTATCTAATTAGGTACACCTCTACAACAAGCTTGCAAAAATTTCCTCCCTAGGATTAGGTATTACCACCTTATTAATGAGCATACCATTTTCTGCACCTGCCTTCGCTCCACAGGACACTGCTTCTTCTACAGCAGCGGTATCACCTGTTAGAATTACAAAAGATTTACCACCTATTCCT
The DNA here is from genome assembly GCA_041669825.1 of Eubacteriales bacterium. Classification (GTDB taxonomy): domain Bacteria; phylum Bacillota; class Desulfitobacteriia; order Desulfitobacteriales; family Syntrophobotulaceae; genus JBAYAL01. The sequence goes on from JBAYAL010000086.1 coordinate 3,857, forward strand.
GTACCAAGTCTAACATCAATCAAGGTAACATCTGCTGCTTTTACCGCTGCATCAGCTCCTAAGATTGAAGCTGTAACACTAAAGAATTCGATAACACCAACTGCATTAACAACCTCAGGCATCATCGAAAGATTAATCGCCTTGATTACCTGAGGATGAATTCTTGGAATAAGCAGCTTGTCCACTACAAACTGTCCCCCAATATCTGCTCCTACCTCCACAGAAAATTTTACTGCGGCAACATCACCTGCTATAAGAATATTATATTTACCTGGACAGCCAGGCTTTGCGAAAACAAGGTCTACTGCTGACGCCTTTAACATTGCATCTGCCGCCTCAACTCCCTTGGCAATACTGTTCAGTTCTAAAAATCCTATAGTTTCAAGCATCTGTCTTCACCTCTATTATTGTCTTTCTATGACTATTTTATCAGATACCATTATTACCTTACCGGAAATGCTAGCATGAAGGTTAGCACCCATCTTATCTCTTTCGCAACCAGCAATGAGCTGACCTTCCTCCACTATATCCCCTACACCTACTATAGGCTGGGCAGGAGCGCCTATATGCTGCTTTAGTTGTATTTCCACCCTGTTTGTCTCTAACCGAACAAGCGTATCAATCTTGTAGTCATAGTACTTTAGAAGGCCACTTCTTGCTGCCATTCGCTTTGATGGTATCTTTCGATATTCCCGTGTATCTCTTGCCAAATATTCTCCCTGCTCCTTATCATACCTTATCCCAGACTTAGCATACTCCTGCTTTATAAAAGCATTAACTTTTCTAGGCATCAACCCCATAGGACAGGCAAAAATTTCGCATACCCCACATTCACAACAGATCAAAGCCTGTTTGACATCTTCATCATCTAGCATCTCGGAAATATTATTATATGCTAACTTTCGCATAATTTTGTGGGGCTTAAGCGGATGTCCAATAAGATTACGAGGACAAAGTTCAGTGCAATAGGAACATTGGATACACGCTGATTTAGCTCTATTGAGCATATGTTGGACAGATACTTCTGATTGCAAGGCCAGATGGTTGTCTTCAGGGATTACGATAATTCCGGAGGTTGTTTTAGTTACATAAGTTGTTTTAGCCTGGTTTTTATTTATTATGCTTCCCATCAGAGGCCCACCTGAAATAATTTTATAATCCTCACCCAAAGCTCCGCCTGCCTTATTTAGACACTCTTCAAATGTAATTCCTACTGGGACATAAAGTACAACCGGAGTTTTAACTTCGCCGGTAACAGTAAGATATTTATGTGTAAAGCTTTTATCCTGTATTGCTTCATAAATACAAAGCATAGTAGCTGTATTTGACACTACTGACCCCACATCAAGAGGTATTCCTGCCGGAGGAACGGTTCTACCTGTAACCTCACAAACAATTATCTGCTCATCACCTGCTGGGTAGAAATTATCTAGTTGATGGAGTTGTACCTGTGAATTCAGCTCCTTGATTGCAGTTTCAAGGCTTTTTATCTCCTCATGATACGTTTTTTTAAGAACTATAATGCACTGTTGGGCTTCTACAACCTTACCCACAGCCTCCACAGCCTTTATAATTTCAATTGCCTTATTTTTCATTATATAGCGATCTGTTCTGAGTAGTGGCTCACATTCAGCACCGTTTATTATTAAATATTCGACCTTGCAGTTAAGCTTAATATGCGTAGGAAATCCTGCTCCACCACAGCCAACTACACCTGCCTTATATATTTTTTCTATCAAATCCATCTATCATCACCTCATCATAGGGATTTTTCTACTTCAAGTGAATCGATTATTCCTACGATTGCAGCATCAATCGAAACATCATCACGTCCAAAGGCCTTTCTTGCTGTACTCCCGTTTACAACAAGAACCTTCTCTCCGATTCCCGCACCCACTACATCAGCAGCAACAAAGACAGGATTTTGTTTTTTAGAATAATAATCCACCTGTTTTACAACCATAAGTTTCATACCATTTAAACTGTCTTCCTTTTTTGTGGCCCACACATGGCCTACTACCTCGCAGATAATCATCGTCCCTTCCTCCTTCTCCTATACAAAGTTAAATTGTATTTTAGCGTTAGTAAAGGCATCCTTGGCAAGAGGGGTTACTATCGCTCCTTTTTTCAAAATAACCTTTTCTCTGTTTCTTTTACATAAATTCTCCGCTATCGCACCCGTAATTACTTTTTCAGTACAATCAAAAGCCTCAGAAAAATCATTAATACTTAATTGGTCAATCTTTGCTTCATTTTTCAGCTTTTCTGCCGATACAATGTGAACACCATAATCTGCTATTTTTTTTTCATAACCTGTCAGCATATCATAGAAATTCCTGTTAGCGGTCTTTATAAACTTTCGATATTCCAAGGCTTCAGTCAACAGATAAACACTTTTTCCACATAAAATCGCCTTTACAACCGCACATTGAAATACACTTGTATCCCTTCCAAGTGCAATATC
>JBAYAL010000087.1:0-6283 GCA_041669825.1 Eubacteriales bacterium
GCAAGATCCTTAGTTTCAACTTCACGCAGTACTAGCTGAATCCCCCTATCATCCAAAAGCACAATATCTGCAAAAACAAACATCTGTCTTTTAATTTGTTCTGCAAGGTCCGGATCATCCATTTCCAATTCATCCATAACCGTTTTTAGTGTCCCTGGGTCTGTCCTATTTAACATATCGACAGCAGCCTGAATACCACCTGAAGTTGTATAATCTGTAGGCGCAAGATTAGAAATTTTACTTTCCAGTACCTTTTCAATTTCTTTTAATATTTCAGGACTTGTCCTACCCATAAGAGCAATTCTTTTTGTGACTTCAGCCTGCACCTCCTGAGGTACACTTGACAGCAACGTAGCAGCCTTTTCTGGTGGAAGGTGTGTCATTATGAGAGCCACCGTCTGAGGATGTTCTCCCTGGATAAAAGAAAATAACTGTTTAGGGTCAGATCTACGAACAAGGTCAAATGGTCTCATTTTCAGTGAAGTAGACAACCTACTTATAATTTCAAATGCTCTCTGTTCTCCCAGCGCTCTCTCTAGAACATCCCTAGCATATTCAATCCCACCCTGGGCAATATAATCATTAGCAATGCACATCTTATGAAATTCATCAACAACTGAATCCCTCTGCTGTTCTGAAACTTTTCTTAGATTTGCCATTTCAAGCGTAAGTTGTTCTATCTCTTGTTCTCCAAGATGTTTAATCACCTCTGAGGACTTTTCAGGTCCCAAAGATATTAATAAAATAGCAGCTTTTTGTATTCCACTGAACTCTACAACCATCTACTGTTCCTCCGCTAACCACGTCTTAACAAGCCTTGCAACCTCATCAGGATTATCACTTGAATACTTTTCAACTTCTTTCCTGACTTTATTTTTTTCAATTTCTTCAGTAGTCTTAGTTTTTTTCTTAAACATGTTCAGTTCTGCTTCCTGTTCTGCTTGCATCTGTGCCGCCATCAACTGCTCAGCTTCCTTAAATGATACAGGATTCTGTCCTTCTAACCTTGAGGTATCCAACCCTTGATAAGATTTTCTTTTTCTCCTAGATTTTAATTTTAGAAATATAATTACCATAAACAAAAGTAAGGCAACCCCTGCAGCCAACTGTACATAACTTAATATTTTTGCTTTATTAGCAACAAGATCCATAGCTGCTTTTTCTTCAAGTAATGAAGTCTTATCAAAAGTAATCCGTGTTACCTGAATAACATCTCCTCTCTCATTATCTATTCCAGCAGCTGATGATACTACATTTTCGATATCAACAAGTTGCTCCTCTGTAACACTATCCGCATCCGCCATTACAGAAATTGCAAGACGCTTTATCTGTCCAGGATTAACCACTCTCTCTTCTTGAACAACATTAGGTTGGAAATTTTCTGTCAGACTAGTTTTTTCCGAATTAGAATTAGTCGTACCACTACTTGTTGAATTATATTCTGTCATATTTGTATCTGTCCCAGGAACACCACCTGCATCAGAGCCATTTGTTGATTTTTCTGACGTTTGCTGCCTACTAATAACCGCCCCTTCCCCATTAGTTTGGCTTGTGATTTTGATCTGATCAAAATCCAGAGTAGCATTAGCCCTAACAACAGTTTTACCTACACCAAAAACTTTGTCCAACATACTTTGCACCGAACCTTGAATACCATTTTCAAGATTTTGTTGCAATTGCATTTGATTAGCGGTTAATTGACCAGCTGAATTACTTTCCCCCAACATATCAGATAAAACGTTTCCGTTCGTATCGGCAATAGTAACATTTTCAGACTTTAAACCTTCAACAGAATAAGCTACCAAATTAGCAATTGCCCTAACCTGATCTTCTCCAAGCTCAGTACTAATTGTTTTTTTGATTGTAACCGCTGCAGTTGTATCTTTTTCTTCCTCACTGAACAGAGACGGCTCAGGCATTACAATATGTACCCTAGCATATTCAATTCCTTCCATAGTTTCAATAGTTGTTTCAAGCTCATTTTGCAATCCTAAAACGTACCTTAGTCTTCTATCACTTTCAGTTTCCCCCAAATGCATCTGATCAATATTATCAAAACTGAAAGTACTTTCTTGGGGAAGCCCTGCATTAGCAAGCTCCAACTTCACTTCCGACGCCTGACTATCAGGAACCAAAATAGTTCCTCCATTATCTGCTAATTGATAATCAATACTGAGTTCTTGTAGTTTTGCAGTTATAGCCCCCGCCTCAGTATCTGACAGTTTATTGAAAATAATAACATAATTAGGCTTACTGGCCCAGGTTATTAAAGAAATCAAAGATATTGCTACCAAAAGAGGAGCCACTATCAAAATTATTTTTTGGGGACGTGCCAATTTATTCCAAAACTGCAACATTGATTTCTTTATTTCAATCCATGAAAAACTCAACGATGGTCTCCTCCTTATCTTTTAAATCTGCATACTCATTATTTGTTGATAAGTGTCAAGCACTTTATTTCTAACTGTTACGGCAAGCCCCATAGTCAGATTTGCTTTTTCTAAAGCAATCATAGGAGTATGAAAATCTTCCACAGTTCCTGTAGCCAAAGCTGCAGTTGCCTGATCACCTTCCACCTGACTATTTTCAAGACTTTTTACAGCCTCTCCCAAGAACTGAGAAAATTGCATTCCACTTTCAGGTTGAGTCATATTGGTCTTTAGTGGTTCTATTAAGTCAATACCCTTAATCGGTGATAAAGGCATTATTGACAAAAAAAGTAGATTACTCAAAACCTATTACCCCTTTCCAATTTCAAGGGCTTTGGAAGCCATAGCTTTACTAGCATTTAAAGCGGTAATATTAGCCTCATACGCTCTAGACGCGGAAATCATGTCAACCATTTCCTCAACGATATTTACATTTGGATACCGCACATAACCTACAGGCAATCCCTCTTCGGCAGTCTTAATTGCATCAGGTGAATCCGGGTTATATTCCAACCTATAAGGTGCATCATCCTCCATAATACTAGTTACTTCCACCCCTTTACCATACAAAGATTCCTTCGCATTTCTAAACACACTGGAAAAATCTTTATTGGGATTGCTAGCAGAAAAATATGCTACTTCCCTACTATAAGGAATAGGATTACCTCCTGCAGTTACTTTACCAGTATTTGTTGTATTAATATTAGCAATATTATTAGCAATCAAATCTAGTCTTAATCTCTGTGCCGTTAATGCTGAAGCACTTGTATTCATTCCTGAAAAAATCCCCATAACTACCTCCTGGCAACAACTTGGATAATACATTCACCTATATCTGACAACAGTTCTATCCTGTCAGCATATCCTGCTTCCACTATAACCCTCGGCATTCCATAAACAATACATGTTTTTTCTGACTCTGCCACAGCAAAAGCACCCTGAGCCTTTAACTCTTTCATTCCTTTAAGTCCATCATTACCCATACCTGTCATTACAACCCCTACTACACCTCCGCCAACTTCGCTAGCTAAAGACATAAACATCACATCAACCGAGGGCTTATATAAGGTTGCAATAGGAGATTCAGAAGTCACAACAGCAACAAGCTGATTATTTTTTCTTTTTACCTGAAACTGTTTGCCGGCCTCCCCTATATAGACTGTTCCTGCTTTTAAGACCTCGCCATTTTCTACTTCTTTTACATTTATTTTGCAAATTCCATTAAGTCTGTTGGCTAGTGTCACTGTAAAACCAGCAGGCATATGTTGAGCCACAATTACCGGAACCGAAAATTCAGCTGGCAGTTTTTGTAAAACGCTTTGCAACGCGGATGGCCCACCCGTAGACGTTCCTATAGCAACTATTTCTACAGGTTTATTTGGCAATTTTCTTATCATTTTGGGATTATTTCTTTTTTTAGCTTGTTCCCCATCATCTGTATTCCCTAAAATATAACTTGATTTTATTTTTTCAGTACTTTTAGATAACTTAGCAATAAACCCGCTATTTTCCATGCTTCTTTTTCTTAATCGAGCAGGATCCACACACGCGGCTATTTTAACTTTTAAAACTATATCTTGAGATAAGGTAAACAGGTCGTCTCCATGGTTTCCTGAAGGTTTTGCTACAACTTCTACTGCACCAAGTTCTAAGGCTTTCATCGTAAGCTTTGCCCCTTCTGTAGTCACTGAACTAAGTATAATCACTGGAACAGGCTGCCAACGCATAATTTCTTCAAGAGCCTGAAGTCCGTTCATTACAGGCATTTCCACATCCATTGTAACGACATCAGGTTTAAGCAACTGAATTTTGTATATACCTTCTTTTCCATCGCGTGCTGTGTCTAAAACTTCTATATCTGAATCCATACTAAGAATTTTTTTTAATGTCATCCTAATAAATGGAGAATCATCCACTACCAATACTCTAATTTTTTTTTAGCTAGCACCATTTACTAATTCTCCAGACATTAACTTATTTAGATTAAGTAAAATCAATAATCTATCACCAATTTTACCTACTCCCCTAATATACTTTGAATCCATACCCATAACAACTGTCGGAGGGGGTTCTATTGCTTCACTTTCCAAACGAAGAACTTCTGTCACCCCATCAACTCTTACTCCAAAAGCTTTCCCATCCACCTGGATAACAACTATTCTGCTCAAATCTGTCTCCTCAACAGAAGGCATGCCAAAACGCACCCTTAAATTCACTACTGGAATTATAATTCCCCTAAGATTAATTACTCCTTCTACAAAATCTGGAGCCTTTGGAACACGAGTAATCGCAGGTATACGAATAATCTCCTTAACTCGCATAATATCCACCCCAAATTCTTCTGCTCCAAGTGAAAATGTAACTAATTGTTCTACTGCCATACCAATTCCTCCTTTATAATTCTTAGAATTATTTATTGCTTACCATGATATCTTGGATTAACGAACCGACATCCAAAATAAGAGTTACTTTTCCATCCCCCAAAATAGTAGCTCCTGCAATACCTGGTAAATTGTTAAGGTATTCACCAAGTGATTTAATAACAATTTCTTGCTGACCACAAAGTTCATCAACCATTAGACCAATATTATAATCACCTAAGCCCACAACTACTACAAATACTTCATTGCTTTCAATTTCCGATTCAGGCAAATCAAATTTTTCTTTTAAAGAAATCAAGGGCAGGGTATTTCCTCTAATCTGAACCATTGGTAAACCACCAACTGTTTTAATGCTCTCTCTAGCAACAAGTAAAGTCTCCACTACAGAAGCGAGAGGCACAGCATATATTTCCCCTCTTACCTCTATTAGCAAAGCCTGAATTATCGCCAAAGTAAGAGGAATTCTTATAATAAAAGAACTACCTTCTTTCTCTTTGGTCTTGATCTCAATAATTCCGCCAAGATTATTTATTGCTTTCTTGACCACATCCATACCAACACCACGTCCGGAAATGTCTGTAACCTTTTCAGCTGTACTAAATCCTGGTAGAAAAACCAGATTTGCAATTTCTTTTTCAGAAAGTTGTTCTTTTTCGCTAACCAAGCCTTTTTTTAAAGCAATTTCATGAATTTTTTTCAAGTCCAAACCATTACCATCATCAGAAACAATGATTGCAATATGGTTACCTTCGTGGTAAGCATCCATCGTAATAATTCCTGTCTCTGCTTTACCTGCAGCAAGTCGTTTTTCCGGCAGCTCAATACCATGATCGACAGAATTACGAATAAGGTGGGTAAGGGGATCACCAATAATTTCTATTACAGTTTTATCAAGTTCAGTTTCTTCCCCTTTGATTATCAACTCAATCTTCTTACCTGTTTTTCGGCAAAAATCTCTCACCATGCGAGGATAACGACTAAAAACCGTTCCTACTGGTACCATTCGCAGGCGCATAGCGCTCTCCTGCAAATCAGTCATAAGCCTCCCAAGATATATATTCGTTTCATTAAGGCTAGAAACCTCATGGTCGTTTGGATAATGAGCTCTTAAGTCGTTACCGATTTTAACCAGTCTTGTTTTGGATATTATCATTTCCCCTACAAGGTTAATTAGATTATCCATTCTATCAGTATCAACTCGAATAGTATGCACATGAGTGCTACCAGACTCCTGAAACGAATTAGTAGAAGACTGAGGTACTTCTTTTTGCGGTTCAGACTCTAACTGTTTATGTACAACCTGCAACTGATTATCTTCAACCTCTTTATCACAAACCGCTAAATCAGAAAGTGAATAATGTTGAATTGTAACCGTAAGTATCTCTGATATTTCCATAATATCCGTTTTTATCTCTTCAGCAGGTTCATTGGAAACAAATATTATACTAAATTCCTCAGCCTTGTCAGCCTCCA
>JBAYAL010000088.1:0-6252 GCA_041669825.1 Eubacteriales bacterium
ATTTATAAGAGAGGTGGGTTCTATGTCGATGCTGATGATGTATATAAAGATGTCGACATTGAAGCATGGTTTCATGACAGCAAGATAAAGGTTCAGCCCTTATGTTACGACATTTCAACTGATTTGATGGTTAATGCAGCTGATTTCATAACAAACTGCAAATACTCTCCAAATCTAATATTTTATGTTAATAATGACCCTATTATCGCACCTCCAAACCACCCTATGATTCGCATGGCACTCGAGCGGTCTACACAAATTCTCTTAGCTCCAGGAAAAAATATACAAGATATTCAATCTACAACCGGCCCAGGTAATTTAACTGCCAGCTTAGTCAGACATGCTATTGAATCTAAAAATGCAGGTAACGATCTTGATTTTGTGCTTCTTGATAATTGGGATAATGTATCCGTACCTCAATGGCCATTAGAGTATCGGAAAGATAAAAGAAATTGGAGGATGTGGGATGGTAGCGATATGTAGGATTTCAATTTACACTGTGTTAGTAAACCACTATTTATTATGAACATGAGAATATATTCTGGATTTTTCAGAAAACTACAACACAAACTTATATTCCATATGAGACTTTTAGACACGAAAACAAAAGCTAATTCTTTTGCTACCAATGAATTAAATAATGTAATCCAAAGAATTTATGTAATTAATCTTGATCGAAAACCCGATCGATGGAATCAAGTTAGTCAAGAGCTTAGGAGGATAAATAGCCGCTCGGGTGCATCACTGTTTGATATCACTAGAAGGTTTTCTGCTATAGACGCACGGTATCTTGACGAAAAGATCGATAATAAGACTTTACACCCGTATTTCTCACTAGCTGATCAACTGCAAGTCGAACCAAATCCTCTCGTGCAAGTTGATGCTAGTTCCAAGGCACGACGTATAAAAATGACTCCCCAGGAAATTGCTGTTGCACTATCCCATATTGAGGTGTGGAAGTTAGTAGCCGCCAGTAATGTTCCGTATACTCTTATTCTTGAGGACGATGTCTATTTTCGACGTGGATTTACCAAAAGTCTAGATGCGGCATGGCTTGACATTATAAATCATTCATCAAAAAATGCGGTTTTTGATATACTCTTTTTATCGTTTCAGGAAGTTGGGATTAGCTCCAAGGTCAAGATGCCACAGACAAGATTAGTGCACAAACCAGATCGTGGAATATGGCAGGCGTCAGGATATATTCTCTCTCGAGAAGGAGCTCAGAAATTACTTAATATGCTTCCCGTATACGGCCCGGTTGATCTTTGGTTAAATCTACAATTTGATAAACTAGAAGTTCTTCTTACAAAACGGCCCATTATTGAACAACGAGTAGATGTTCAATCAACAAATTCTTATTCCGTAATGCCAGTTTTATCTCAAATTGGAGTGTACACACGCGAAAAACCACTCGTCACCCAAACACAAAAACTTCCAGGTCCTATATTCGCTTTTGGCAAAACCGACTCTGGACTGACAGCATTAGCTGTGGCACTTTCTATAATAGGTTACACATGTTGCAGTGATATTACAGAATTACCCACTCAGGAAAATAATAATCTCATTACAAAAGGACATGAACGTCATTTTAATGCATATGTGAATATTGGCTCATTCAGTAGTTGGTCAATTAATGACATTATTAAGCTCTATCCTAAAGCAAGATTTATTATTACTACACTTGATAATACACAGATTTCAATCCCCAATTGCAGACTGATGTTATTCCTTCCAAATGATCATCAAGACAAATGGGAAGCACTAAGCACATTTCTCAAATGTGAATATCCTACATCTCCATATCCCACTTGCAATGACATTGGCCAGCAAAACATAGCCAAGAACTTTAATCAAGGTAAAAGGCACTCTTCATTCAAGCAGCTTAAGTTTGATTCCTCTCCTTGGATAATATCATCTAAAAACTGGGGAGGCATTTCCATCACTAAAACCGGCAGAAGATGCCCTTTAAAAGCCAAAACTATTATAACATGGAGTGTCAGAAACAGCAGCCTTAACGATGTTCACTGGAAATTTCGCGACGATACATTTCCTAGTAACTTATCTATCTTTACACCTGACAATATAAAGGTAAACGATTCTGGTGTGACACAACTTACACTTCGTGAACAGGCCACCACCGTACGATCTTTCACATCGGCCGCAATTGCCACGCATCAGAAGTTTTTATACGGAAAGTTCGTTGCAGAAATCAGACCATCGAATGTATCAGGCCTAATTACTGGTATTTTTCTACATAGAAATGGCCCTCGTCAAGAAATAGATATTGAATTCCTTGGTAAAGACACAAAAAAGATGCTAATAAATGTATTCTATAACCCAGGAACAGAGGGGACGAAGCTTGAGTATGGCTATAGAGGAACGCCAATTCTTATTGATCTTGGATTTGATGCAGCAAAAGAGTTTCATAGATATGAGATCGAGTGGCACGAACATATTATACGTTGGAGCGTTGATGGACACGTCGTACACGAGAGAGTACAGTGGAACCCTACGCCAATTCCTAACCAACCCATGGAATTTAATGTAAACCTATGGCACTCAAGATCAAAGGAGCTAGCTGGCAAATTGGATAAATCAAGGATTCCAGCTCAGACGGAAATTAAGTCAATCAAAATTATAAATTAGAATTAATAGGCTACTAATGGGTTGAACTAACAGCGGTTATTACAAGTATAATTCAGTTTGCTATACCAGTATATAAACTCATAGGTTATCAAATCGGATTAATCTAGCTTCCGAACCAGTTATACGGCATTCACGCTACTGGAGGATAATGCATGTGGTTGAGATGTGTCATGAATTCCATGGACGTTATGCAGTAACCATTTCTGGTCATTAAAATACGCATTATCCGTATACCCATTAGGCTAATAATGGATATACGAACATATGAGTGGAATTTCTTACTATTTAAATAAGGAGACTTTTGAAATGAAGAGAATCTATCATTATACAACTTTGGAATCTATAAAATGCATATTATCTAATGCAACTCTACGACTAAATGCTTTATCAGGAATGGATGACTTATTAGAGGGTGGAAGTATTGATTTTGGTGATATGGCTAAATATTATTACGTCAGTAGTTGGACATGTGATGATAAAGAAAATATTCCATTATGGTATATGTATACTAATGAATTAAGGGGAGTACGGATTGAAGCAGATGAAACTTTTGTTACTTTAGATGAAGATGAGAAAAGCATAATAAAAAACATTACTGACACTACGCTCATAGCTTATCGAGTTTCATGTGGTAAGGATAATTCGTTTCTTGTACCTGTGATATATACTGATGAATATGAATCCTGTATTGATGGATACAGAGGATATATCAATGATCGTTATAATAATGTTGGAAGAAATAAACCAACCGATTGGGAATTCCAAAAAGGAGTACGATTTAGAATATATGGTATTAATAAAAAATATCTAGCAAGTTTTGGTGATAATAATTTCATTAAGTTTTCAAACTCAATTATTAATAAAAAGCCTAATGATATTAAATATGCAGATATAAAGTTTAAAATAAACAATTTGCAAATGCTAATTTCATGATTGGCCCGGCTGCTACTGAAGCAGACTATGAACAACTAAAATCTTTGATAAATAAGTATATACCTAATTTTAAAGGGAAAATTCAAAAAAGCAATTTGAAAATTAGATTCAAAAGTAAAACTTAAACTTCTCATTATCCATACTATCTCCACCACTTGAAAAAAATTTCGCCCCCCAGAAAAGAGCTGTAACCATGAACACTTCCGAAACCTACGTCTACAAAACCAAAGTCAACTGGTCCTTACTAACTGAAGGACTATCCCTACCTGTTTTTTTGCACGCAACATGGGAATTTTTTTCATAGAGGTGAATTGAAAAATATCACATTATAGCTCAATGGTAAGGGATATAGCACACAGATACGCAATATATAGCTTGATTCAGCACAAAAGAAGGAGGCACCACAATTGAAATCCATCGCTTTTATAGACACCGAAATAGATCCGAATACCCAAAAAATACTTGATATAGGTAGCTTCAAGGACGATGGAGGTAAATTCCACTCCAATTCTGTTGCTGACTTTGTAGAGTTCCTGCATGGCTTTGAGTTTGTCTGTGGTCATAATATCATCAATCATGACCTAAAATACATTTATAATGACATTAAAGCGGCTGGTATCCCTGATGAAAATGCTATCGATACCTTATTTCTTTCTCCGCTTCTTTTCCCAGCTAAACCTTATCATGCCCTGCTTAAGGATGATAAGCTGCAAACCGAAGAAATGAACAATCCTCTCAATGATTCCATCAAGGCTAGAAATCTTTTCTTTGATGAGGTGACAGCTTTTCTGGAAACAAATGCTTTATTAAAACAGATCTATTATCAATTGTTAAAAGACAAGAAGGAATTTTGTGCTTTTTTTAATTTTCTTGGATATCAGGGAGCTAATATTAGCCTTGAAGAAGTTATTCGGGAAGAGTTTCATTCCCAAATATGTGAACACGCAGACCTAGCAAAGATGATTTTGGAATATCCCATTGAATTATCTTATTGCCTGGCCCTGATCAATGCTAACAACGAGTATTCCATTACACCTCGTTGGGTATTAAAAAACTATCCGGATGTTGAGCGGATTATGTTTTTGCTGAGGAATAGCCCTTGTCTAACTGGCTGTGCTTATTGTAATCAGGCCCTGGATATCCATAAAGGACTCAAAAACTTTTTTGGCTATGATTCTTACAGAACCTATGCAGGGGAACCTCTACAGGAAAAAGCTGTTCAGGCGGCAGTAGATAATAAATCGCTTTTGGCTGTTTTTCCAACAGGAGGTGGGAAGTCCATTACTTTTCAAGTGCCTGCGTTAATGAGTGGGGTTAATACTAAAGGTTTGACCGTTGTCATTTCTCCTTTGCAGTCTCTGATGAAGGATCAGGTGGATAACCTGGAAAAATTAAGTATTACAGATGCAGTTACCATTAATGGTTTACTCGACCCGATAGAGAGAGCAAAATCGTTTGAAAGAGTGGAGGATGGTTCTGCATCTATTTTATATATTTCTCCGGAATCTTTGCGTTCCAGGACTATTGAGCATTTGCTTCTGGGGAGAAATATAGTTCGCTTTGTTATCGATGAAGCACATTGCTTTTCCTCCTGGGGGCAGGATTTTCGGGTTGATTATTTATATATTGGTGATTTTATCAAAAATTTGCAGGAAAAGAAAAATCTCTGGGAGGGGATTCCAGTCTCCTGTTTTACGGCAACTGCCAAACAGAAGGTTATTGAAGATATCTGTACATATTTTAAGGATAAATTGTCGCTTGATTTAGAGGTGTTTAGTTCTGATGCCCGAAGAACGAATCTTCAATATCAGGTGTTGGAAGAAAATAGTGAAGAAGAAAAATACAATACTTTAAGGTATAAGATTGAAGAAAAAAATTGTCCGACTATTATTTATGTCTCTAGGACCCGTAAAGCTGATGAATTAGCTGAAAGGTTGACTGGGGACGGTTATGAGGCCAGGGCTTATCATGGTAAGATGGAGAAAGAAGAAAAATCAGCGAATCAGGATGCTTTTATGCGGGGTGAGGTCCAGATTATGGTGGCAACATCTGCTTTTGGTATGGGTGTTGACAAAAAAGATGTCGGACTGGTTATTCATTACGATATCGCTGATTCCCTTGAAAATTATGTTCAGGAAGCAGGAAGAGCAGGACGGGATGAAAGTATTTCTGCTGATTGCTGTGTTTTGTTTAATGATGAAGATCTGAATAAGCATTTTGTTTTGCTGAATCAGACAAAGCTAAGTATTAGAGAAATACAACAGGTATGGAAGGCTGTAAAGGATATTACCAAACTCCGAGACAAGGTGTCTCAGTCCACCTTGGAGATTGCCAGCAAGGCAGGTTGGGATGATACGGTAAAAGATATTGGAACAAGGGTGACGACTGCGATTTCAGCTCTGGAGAATGCCGGTTATTTAAAAAGAAGCCAGAATATGCCTAGAGTGTATGCTGATAGCATTTTGGCCCAAAATGCGGAAGAAGCAATTGATAGGATTAATAGATCAGGTAAATTTGATGAAAAGGAAATAATTCAAGCAACCAGGATTATTAAGAAATTAATCTCCTCTAGAAGCAGAAAATATACCAGTGATGAAGGAGCCGAAGCAAGAGTAGATTATATTGCTGATCATTTGGGAATGCCCAAAGAGGACGTAATCCATATTATTA
>JBAYAL010000089.1:0-6227 GCA_041669825.1 Eubacteriales bacterium
ATATTCCAAACTATTTGTAAATCGACCTGAGTTATAATATTTTTCAACTATATCCTCTACTTTGTGTAATCCGAGCATTTCATCATGGTTTATTTCCTTGGTTTTCAATATCACGTATGGTGCATCTGGGGAATAGACTAATCCATATTCTGCGCAATTTTTCCATATACCTGAACCCTTTAGCACCTTTAAAAATCCGAGCTGCAGCTGATTTGGACGAACGCTGTATACATCATTAAATGAACAAGCAAACTCTTCCCATCCTTCTTCAGGCAGTCCCGCAATGAGATCAAGATGAATAGGAATATTACAATTATGCTGAAGTTTATATACCTTTCCTTTCCACTGTTCAAAATGCTGAGATCTATTAATTATTTCCAGCGTAGGAGCATGAGTTGACTGTACTCCGATTTCCAACTGAATCAATCCTTCCGGATAGTTGGAAAGATATTTAATCCAATCATCATCAAGCAATTCTCCAGCCATTTCACAATGCGCCCTAAAACCTTCATCACAATCGTATTTTTCATTAATTTCACAATACCTTAATACTTCTTCTTTAAAAATATCAAGTATTGCAAAGGCATGTTTTTTATGAGTATTAAAAGTCCTATCGACAAATTTTATTGTCCTTGCTCCATTTTCAAAAAGCTTTATTAGCCTTACCCTGAATTTCTCTGGATTAAGGAACCTTAATCCCCTGATAGTCGAAGAAATACAATACTGACAGCTAAATGGACAACCCCTGCTTGTTTCGACATATACAAGACGACCTTTAAAGTCCTCATCATTTTGATACGGATCCGGAAAATCATCCAAATCTGGAAGAACTGGAGATAATTCACCCGTTACTATCCGACCATTCTTACCTCGCCAAACTATACCTTCAACGTTATCTAAATCTTCCCCTTCTTCCCACGTATTTATAATTTTAGGAAGAGTAATTTCACCTTCACCCAATATTACTACATCTATTTCCAAATTCTCTGCCAGAATTTTCTCTCCATCATAAGCTACTTCAGGTCCTCCTACAATAATCTTTGTTTTAGGTAAAACACATCTTAATCTCCTTATGAGCACAAGAGTCGCCGCAATATTCCATATATAACATGAGAAACCTATTACATCCGGCTTCTCCTCATATATTTCGCCAGCAATCCTATCTAATTGGTCATTTATCGTAAATTCCCGAATTTTTATATTCCTGCCTGTACGAACATTCCTACATTTATCCTCTTCTAGCGCCGCACTTAGGCAACGAATAGCCAAATTGGTATGCACATAACGAGCATTTAAGGCAACCAATAATACTTTCAATTTCAATTTACCTTTCTATATTAGCTTTAAATTAGAACAAGATAATCTATAAAACAAAATAATCTATAAAACGAGACAATTTAACTTTTACCTTAATACTTCGTGTGATATATCCTTCAATGAAGAGCAACCTGTTAATATCATAGCAGTCTTTAATTCTGCTATAAACTTGTTAAGAATAAAAGTTATGCCCTCTGCTCCTCCCCCAGCCGCACCTATCAGAAGTGGTCTTCCTATCAATACCGCATCAGCCCCAAGAGCCAGCATTTTTAAAACATCCACACCTGAACGTACACCTCCATCTACTATTACCATCACACGTCCACTAACTCTCTCGGCTATCTCGGGAAGCACTTCTGCAGTCCCAGGTGTATAATCAAGGACTCTCCCTCCATGATTAGAAACAACAATACCTGCTGCTCCTACTTCAGCTGCTAAGTCAGCCTCATTAGAAGTCATAATGCCCTTTAAAATGATTGGCAGGGTTGTACTATTTATTATAGTAATTAGATCTTCCCTGCATTTGGGTCCTACCGGTTGCCCTTTTAGCTTCATGGGAATAATTCCAGCTGCATCGATATCTATCCCAATAGCTGTTGCGCCTGCTTCTGCTGCCCTACTAATGTATTCGATAATTTTACTATTTTCTCGGGGCTTAATAACTGGAACCCCTTGCCCCTTAAACTGTTTAATAGCCTTGATACCCGTATCAAAATGGATAGGATCTGGGCCATCCCCTACCCAGGCAATCGTGCCTATTGACTGACAAGCAGATACTACATCTTCAGCCCATTGCTTATCTCCCAGTTTCCCACCTGTTTGCATTCCAATAGCAGTTATTGGTGCTGCCATTATTGGAGCACTTAACGTCTTATTAAAAAAAACAAACTCAGTATCCGGGGAATCAGCTTTATGAAGGGTACGCAAATTAATTTTTTGTTCAGCTAGTGCTAAAATATTATTTTTAAAAGAAGTTCCGCTACCTACCCCACCCATTCCAGGCATCTTTCCTGCACACGCTTTACCGTCACATTCTTGACAGACACAACAAAACGGGCGCATTTTTTCACGAGCATTATTACGCAAATCCTCAAGGTTCATAAGTCACCCTCCTCTAAAATCAAGAATTAATTAGGCTTGCATTTGTACGCCCACAATAATGGAGACTATCAATTAATAATTATAAAACAAATTTTTCTATTGCTCTTGCCACTCCATCATTAATATTAGAGGCCGTAATATAGTCAGCAATTTTTTTTACTTCTTCCCAGGCATTTTCAACTGCAACTCCAATCCCTGCATATTTTATCATTTCAATGTCATTAGGGCTATCGCCAACTGCCAATACTTCCTCTCTTTTAATTCCCATTTGTTCTGCTAGCACCTTAAGTGCTAACCCTTTATTCACTTCTTTATGTAACATTTCATGCAAATTAGGTTTAGAAGATGTTATATGTATTCTATCTCCATACCTTGTTCTGAATTTCTCGTCTATTTCTCTTAGGTATTGTTCATCTGCAATTACTTGAATCTTTTCCAATCCTTCAGGTTCTTTTTCTAACAAAGCCATTATATCTGTTTCTTCAACTTTAATACCCACCATTTTTCCATATTGAAGCGAAATAGAATTTTCTTTTTGTGTAAATACTCTATCCTTTATAAATATATGTGTATGTATGCCCATTTCAAAAAGTTCTGATACAATTTCACTTACTAAATCTATAGGAATCACTTTTCTATAAAGCACTTCACCACTTAATGCCTGTTCAACTAAAGCCCCATGGTAGGTTATTATCGGAATATCCAAGCTTAATTTGCGAGCATATCTTCTACTACAGGCTGCCATTCTCCCAGTAGCAATTGTTACTTTTACACCTTTTTTTACAGCTTTATGTATTGCTTCAATATTTCCTGAAGAAATATTTCCTTCACTATTTAATAATGTATCATCTAAATCTGTTGCAATAAGCTTTATCATTGTTAATTACTCTCCTTCTAGTATTATTCTATCAATTTTCCATAAACCTTTGTACTCTTTTCAATTATACCATACAAGTATTTAGCACTCATTATTTTAAATAACGTTTGACTTTTTTAAGGAAATATTATTATATTTCAACTAATTTTGATTATTTGATTTAAATTATTCTTCACTTTTAATTCTAAATTATAGTCAAAAAATTTAACCCAGCAATCCTAAAATTGCCGGGTTAAATATCAAATAATACTATACTTTTACTATCTCAATTGTAAGCTTGATCCACAAAAATTTCTTTTTTTTAGATCAGCTATTTCCTCCGCCGGACCCCATTCCTGTACCGTTACAAGTTTTATTACTGCTAGTTCCACTAGACAGCCCACCACCGATTTTTCCAGATCCTCTAGCTGCACTTCCAAATCCCATTCCGGATTTTTGTCCTATTCTATCCCCAGTTGAAGTCCCATCACAATTTGCCATATTCTCTTCAATATTTGTGGTTATTCCATCAGCTTCTTCCTGAGTAATATAACCATCCTTAACTCTATCTTGAATTACCGCCTTTTTGTTTTCCAGCATTTGAGCTTGAAAATCATCAAGAATTCCTGCTTCACTAGCTAGTTCGCCGTATGCAGCCCCTGCAGTTCTTTCTTTTACCGCTTCTTCGACAGTTATCCCTTTTAACCCTGCATAAGTTTCCGCTGGTGTCTTAGGCGTAGCAGCCCACACTCCTGTTGCTCCTACTAATAGTAACCCTACTGTAAGAACACCTACTATTTTCATTTTCATAACAATTTCTCCTTTATAAATAATCTTTTTCTTATGTCCTTATAATAGCTTGAAATAGTGAAGAACTTATGAAGAAAGGTTATTTTTTTAATATTCTTTTTTAGGTAAGGCCAACCGAAATGTTGTTCCCTCTCCTAATTTACTATCTACTTCAATTATTCCTTTATGGGCTTCTATCAGTGCTTTGGTAATAGTTAGGCCTATACCTGAACCCCCCGACTCTCTATTTCTTGAAAGGTCACCCCTATAAAATCTTTCAAAAATACAGGGGAGATCTTCTTCTGCTATTCCTCTACCGGTATCCTTTATTTCTACAATTACTTTTTCTTTTTCTTCGTAAAGTTTAATCTCCACCTCACCATTTCCTTCAGTGTATTTATAAGCATTAGAAAGCAAGTTAACAAATATCTGATTTAATCTATCCGGATCCCCAAATAATTCTACATTTTTTTCAACATTTAATTTTAATTCTATATTTTTACTATAAAACATAGGTTGAAAACTGTCAGCAGTTCTTACAATAATATCCGATAAATTCAACATTACCTTATGAAGTTTTAAATTTTCACTTTCTATTCCGAACAAATCAGTTAAATTACTAATCAATCTAGTGAGCCTTATTATTTCGTCATTACAATAAGAGAGTCTTTCCGGCGTTGTCTCCCACACCCCATCAATCATTGCTTCTAGAGTACTTCGCAATGTTGCCAGAGGAGTTCTAAGTTCATGGGCCATATCAGACGAAAGCCTTCTTCTGAGTTTTTCCTGATTTCTCAGCGTATGTGCTAGATCCTCAGTCACCTTATACAGTTCAACTATTTCCTTTGTCTTACAATCAATGGGGGTAAAATTTAGGTTTCCAGATGCTATTGATTCTATATTGTTTTTCACTGTCATGAGAGGTTTTAAAAAATTTCCTGAAACATTCCTACTTATAATTATAGCAAGCAACAGTGCTATAAACAGTGCTCCAGCAAAGAGCAAATTCATGGTAAGAAAAAAATTCTTGTCTTCTGAGGAACTAAACATTGATTTTTCCCTACCAATTTGAATATTCCCTATTTTTTTCCCTTCATAAGTAAGAGGATATTCATTATATTGCAAATCTTCAACATTTCTTGATGCAATCCCCGTCCCCGTTCCTGCTTCTGCTTCTGTTACCCTTCCATACCTGTGCATACCCATGTTTTCATTATTCAATGTATCGATTATAACTACTCCAGATGTGTTTAGAAGTCTGATTTCTACTCCCTCCTGCTTAGCAAGAGGCATTATATTATAATTCTCAAAAGCTTCGTTATTTACTGCATAATAGTCTTGAAGATAATTTACTATTTTCTGATCATCATTGGTATTTGATATCTTAACATAATTTCTAAAGAATATAGTTAACCCAAGATTGGATACTAAAAAAATGACAACAATTGAAACTACCGCTACCAGTATAAAATTTTTTCTTAATTGTCTTTCTATATCCGTCATTTTTGATCTCCCAAAAATTTATATCCCATACCATAAACCGTTACTAAATACTGAGGTTCTTTTATGTTTGTTTCTATTTTCTGTCTAATATTTTTAATGTGTGTATCTATTGTTCTTTCATAACCAACATAATCATAACCTAGCGCACTATCAATCAGGTTAGTCCGTGAAAATACCTTATTAGAATTTTGAGCAAGAATTAATAAAATGCTATATTCATTAGGTGTGAATTTTATTTCACTGCCCTTTTTCCTTACAGACATTTCATCAATATTAATCTCCAAATCGCCATTATTATAAGATAGTATATTTTTATCTTCTCCCCCTACCCTTCTTAATACTGTTTTGACTCTCATTACTAGCTCCCGCGGACTGAAGGGTTTTGTAATATAATCATCTGCCCCTATCGACAAACCATTTATTTTTTCTTCTTCACTTGTTTTGGCTGTAAGCATAATAATTGGAACAGTCGATTTTTCTCTGATTTTAAGACAGATATCCTCTCCAGAAATTCCTGGAAGCATTAGGTCTAGAATAAGAAAATCTGGTTTTACTATGTCAAATAATTTTAAAGCTTCTTCTCCGTTTGTAGAAGTATAGACCTCATACCCTTCTTTGAGCAGATATTCTTTAACAATCTCAAGTAATTTAACTTCATCAT
>JBAYAL010000090.1:0-6227 GCA_041669825.1 Eubacteriales bacterium
AACATGATACCAGAAGCTTGTATTGTCTTGGACCAAAACAACTTTATCGTTAAAATAAATCATAAGGCAGAACAAATGCTCCTTTTTCCCAAAGGAAAAATACAGAGCCAGACATTTTTCGAGATCGCACCTCAATATGTTAATACGGGTTTGTTATCTTCTATACATAAGTCCAAGACACATGGAAATGAGGTATATATCGAATTATGTGATTCTACAACTAAAAAATGGTTTGGTACCACGATTAGGGCCCTTGATAATTATGTCCTCGCATTTTTTAACGATATTACTGACCCTAAACATTTACATAATAACTTATTAAATTCCGAAGAATTATTTACAACTATCTTTAAAAATAGTCCTACACTTATTGCTATCATATCTCTAGATAATAATCAATATATTACTGTTAACGATAGCTATGCAAAATTTTTTGGTTATTCACCTAATGAAATAGTTGGAAAAACTAAAAACGAAGTTATATTTCCTGATGATAGTCAATCTGAAAAAATATGCTTAGAATTGTCAAATTACAATGATTTATGCCAGCAAGTAATAACTGTTAAAACAAAATTTAATGAACATAAAATTTTAATAGTATCCTACCAAAAAATACACATTAATGGACAGCCATTTCAATTATCAGTGAGTATAGATGTCACAGATAGAGTGAAAAATGATAAAAGACTTAACAGACTTGAAAGTATTAAACTTATAGGACAATTTTCTGAAAGTATCGCTCACGAAATTCGTAATCCATTACAGACAGTAAAGGGGTTTTTACAGTTACTGCAATCCAAAAGAATATCCCAACCCTATCAAGAATATTTAAGTTTGATGATAGATGAACTAAATAAATCTAATCAGATAATTACAGAATTACTTTCCTTATCAACAACAAAACCAACAAATCTAAAACTTCATAATATAAACGAAATAATAGAAAATATTTTACCGTTTATTGAATCTCAAGCAAGAAAGGATGATAAAATAGTTGAATTTAACCTAAATAGTGTACCTATGGTAATGATAGATGAAGTTGAGATAAAACAAATGATCCTTAACTTATTTAAAAATGGACTAGAGGCTATTGAAGCTGATGAAATAGTGAAAATAGAGACAAGTGCGAATAGAGAAAAAGGATTTGTTACTCTCACTATATCTGATCAAGGGAAAGGGATACCTCCGGAACTTCATGATAAAATCGGCTTACCTTTTTTTACCACAAAAGACAATAGGCCAGGATTAGGACTCTCTACATCATTAAGTATTCTAGCACGTCACAACGCAAGAACGCATTTTGACAGTAACGAAAATGGCACCACTTTTTATATAAATTTTTCAATATAAATATTAGGCAATCAGAAGATAATAAAATAATATAATTTTATTATCTTCACATTTATAAAATACTAATGCTAATGCTAAAATAATTTTGGTCGCTTTGCTATCCATTCTTGAAAATCAACATTGTGATTTAGTTTTCCCTTCTGAGATGCAAAACTAAAGTCGTAACTTATCCTTTCGTTTGTCTCTCTAGAAAATAAGGCAACAAAAACATCAGGTATATGTTGAACATTATCTGATGTTTTTGTTTGATCTCTAAAAATCAAATCACAACTACAACATATTGAAAGTGTAAAATTTCCATAGTTGTGATATTCTTTAATAATATCGCATTTACAAATAGGACAATTCATTGGTTATTTTTCCCCTTAAAAAATACATTACTAATGTTATATTATAGGAAGGAAAATATAGATCCAAATGTATAAAAAACGGTGTTCATCAATTAATCACATTTCTAACCTGTTTAAGACAAAAAACAAAAAAGCACTTTCAACTGGGATAATCAATAATGCAGAAAATCATTATAAATATTACGATAATATAATCAAATTATAGTCGGGAGTAAAACAAACATGGAATTCAATGAAATTTATTCGCAGTTAGGTATTTTATTTTTAACAATGTTAGTGGGATTAATATTAGGGAAGATCAACTTAATTACCCCCATTGCCACCAAATTTTTATCAAAATTCGTATTAAAAGTTGCAATTCCAGCCCTTTTAATTTCCGGAATGCTTATACCGTTAACTTCCGAGAAGCTTCACACGGCTTTCGTTATTTTGCTACTATCCATACCTAGTTATGGACTGGCTTACCTCGTAGGAAAGATTACTGCCAAACTTCTTACCAAAGACACCAATGACAAAGCAATCTTCACTTACGCCCTCGTATTCTCAAATGCAGGTTTTATTGGATTTCCTGTATTTCTAGCTTTATTTGGTAAAGAAGCGTTATTCTATGCAGTAATCTATAATATTGCCTACAACGTTTTTATGTATACGCTAGGGATGAAAATTATAACCGCCAATAATAAAACAAACAATAAAATGGATTTAAAACTACTGCTTAATTCAGGCATCATAGCAAGCGTCATAGGGTTTTTCTTATTTGTAACCCAGATCCAGTTACCTGAGTTTATTGTTGGTACAATTGATTCCATTGGGAGCCTATGTGTACCTTTATCAATGTTAACTATTGGTGCAATGTTAAGCGAACTTCCACTTAAAAGCATGTTCAGTGACTACCGAATATATTTTTTGACGTTCGTAAGACTTTTACTTTTACCGGTTTTAATCTTAATACTATTAAAATACATTTTTAAACTAGAAGATATCTGGTTAATCGCCATCCCAGTTATAACAGCTGGTATGCCAGTTGGCACTAGTATAGTAATGATGTCCATAGAGTATGATAAAAATTCCGCCCTAGCTTCTCAAGCCATTCTGATTTCAACACTTTTTAGTTGCCTTACTATTCCTTTGCTAGCACATTTTATATAATAAAGTATTATTTTAGAATTCAACTTTTCTTCATAATTCAATCACATTCTCATGTTATTGTTACCTTAGATAATTTATTTTATCTAAAACGCATAGCAAAAGGGGTTCAGTTAATATGACAAAAAAAACTATAATTAAAATATCGCTTGATATTATCATGACAATCCTATATATAACGTTAATTTTTGCTTTCAATACAGGACTTGTTTATCATGAAATAGTGGGACTATCTATTTTCGTATTTTTTATTTTTCACATCATTTTAAACTGGTCATGGGTCAAAAATGTGACAAAAAATTTATTCAATAAGAAGGTTAAAACTTCTATTAAACTAAAATATGTTTTAAACTTTTCTTTATTAATCGGCATATTAATAATATCCGTAACAGGTATTCTTATTTCCCAAGTAGTTATACCCTTGGAATTAACGATAAACAAACTTCCACTGATTGCCCTTCATAAATGGTCTTCATATATCTGTATAGGACTTTTCTCACTTCATATTGCTTTACACTGGCAATATATTGTGAGATCTATAAGTAAAATAATCTCCAATTGGAGAGAGCGTAATATTAAAAATACTATTTTACGAGTAGGAGCTGCCACCCTAATTGTGTGCATCTTATATTCGCAAATTATTTTTAGTGTAACAAAAGCTTCAGAAAACAAAATTTCCCTAACTAACCAACAATTTTTAAATCCTACCCAAGATATTACTGACCAAAGTAGCCAAAAGTCTGACGGAAATGGAAAATCTTTCAAAGAAGATTCAATCTCTAATGCTGCAATAGATCAAGAAGACAACCTTATAGCGGAAGATACCCTGCCCATCACCCTCTCCGAATTTTTAAACAGTATGTATTGTACAGGATGTTCCAAACATTGTTCCTTATTATATCCTCAATGCAGTAAAGCTCTACCACAAATTGAAGCTGCCAAAATCCAATACGAAAATTTATATGGAGAAGAAAATAAATAAAATTAGTATAATATACTCGGCATAATAGCCGGGTATATTTTTGTCAAAATTATTTTTTTGCATAGTTACTTATGTGCTTACCCATAGTAAGGATGTATAATACTTGTTATAAGGCAATTGGCAAAAACATACTATTTGACTATTTTAGCAACGTAATAACAAAGGAGTAAAAAAATTGAATAAATTCACTTTAACCCAAGAAGAATCAGCTCTGATGATAATTGATATCCAAGAACGACTAGTTCCAGCAATGCCTGATAACAAAAAAATAATACAAAACACCAATACTATAATAGATATAGCTAACTCCTTAAAAATCCCAATAATAGTTACTGAACAATATCCCAAAGGTCTTGGAAATACAATTTTAGATATAAACGAACACCTTGATATAGTCTCGGTTTTCGAAAAAACCACTTTCTCTGGCTATACTGACAAGGCAAGCAATACCCTAAAACAATTAGGAAGAAAAAAAATTATTATAACTGGGATGGAAACCCATGTTTGCGTTTTTCAAACTGTAAGAGATTTACTTGCCAATGACTACATGGTATTTGTGGTAGGAGATGCAGTCTGCTCACGAACCAAGGAAAATTACCTAAATGGGTTATCTCTAATGTCTGATATGGGGGCAATTATAACTAATACAGAAACAGTGTTCTTCGATATAATGAAGGAAGCAGGAACACCATTGTTTAAGCGACTATCAAAACTAATAAAATAATCACGTTTTAAATAGACTTCCATCAGAAAACTTTATACAGACAGTTGGAAAAAAAATAATAAGCAGAAAAATTAGAACTAAATATTTATTATATCATAAGGCATAAAGTAGCTACTTAAATAAAACATTCTTAAATTTATAAATTAAGAATGTTTTATTTGAGTCATACACTTTATTAAGTTAAAATAGAGGATAAGGAAAATAATAGCTGAAACATTTAATTTTTACGAAAAACATCAATATAATACAATTAATAATAACAATACTATGTGGAGGAAATAATAGTGGTTAATGATAACATTTTTGCAATAAATAAATCTATTACCAGTGAAGACCAATCGGAAGAATTTGATGATAGCACAAATGAGGCTTACTCAAACTTTGAAAAAGAAGATGATTCTGAACAATTAGTAACTATTGGCAGAAAAATAGAATTCAACAGATCCGAAAGACGAATAAGAGATTTGAAAAGTGATGAAACAGACGGATTATTAGAAAAACAACCTTTTTTTCAACGCAAATATGTCTGGAATGACAAAAAAGCCTCCTTATTTATTGAGTCTCTATTGTTAAATGTTCCAATACCATTGATATATACTGCAGAAGATAAGTTATCCGGGACAGAACTGGTTATCGATGGTCAACAAAGAATTACATCAGCTTTTAGGTTTATTAATAATGAATTTAGTTTAAAAGGTTTAAGAGTTTTTAATGAAGAATTAGAAGGGAAAAAATTCAAGGAAATAAAACAAGAATACCAACTAAAAATTACAAGGTATCCTTTATCAATAATTAAGATATCGGCTGATTCTGATGAGGAAGTAAAATTTGAGATTTTCGAAAGAATCAATAGTGGTGCAGCTAATCTTAAAGAACAGGAATTAAGAAATTGTATCTATAGAGGTCATTATAATGAATTTATAAAAGATTGTGCAGCAGATAATATGTTTATAGATATTTTATTTTCCGGGAAAGAGCCAAAAAGAATGGAAAATTCCGAAATGGTCTTAAGATTTTTTGCATTTTATCTTAATGGATATACAAATTATCCTGGAAGACTAAAAACTTTTTTAAATGAACATATGAAGATAAATAAAAAGATTTTTGATAAAGGTGAAGATGAAAAAAATCACAAATTAAAAAATCATAAAAAGATTTTCAAAAAATCCTTAGAACTATCTAAATATGTTTTTGGAGATAAGGCCTTTAGAACTTGTAATCTTAAATCAGATAAAAAATTGGCTTGGGGCAATATAAACAAATCCTTATTTGATATTGTTATGACTGGTTTTGCACAATACGAAAAACATCAAATAATTCCGAATTCAGATTCAATAAGAGAAGCTCTAATTAATTTAATAATTAATGACCCAAAATTTATCACAAGTAGTGGAACTTTACAAAAATCAAATGTCATATATAGATTCACCAAATGGTATAATGAACTTCAATCTATTATAAATCACCCTAAACAGGCCAGAAGTTTTAGCTATGAATTAAAAAACGAATTATATACTAAAAACCCAGTATGTGAAAAATGCGGCCAAGCAATTAGGAATATTGATGATGCCGAGCTTGATCACCATAAGCCTTATTGGCGAGGTGGGGAAACTATTGAAGAAAACGCAAGACTAATGCATAGATTTTGCAATAGGAGCAAATCTGGAAACTAAGA
>JBAYAL010000091.1:0-6194 GCA_041669825.1 Eubacteriales bacterium
ACTTTGATATCGAAAAGGCTGAAAAAGGGATTATCTATATCGATGAAATAGATAAAATTGCTCGTAAATCAGAAAATCCTTCTATTACGAGAGATGTATCAGGAGAAGGCGTACAGCAAGCCTTACTTAAAATTCTTGAAGGAACTGTAGCTAGCGTTCCACCTCAGGGAGGGCGGAAACACCCACATCAGGAATTTATCCAACTTGATACAACGAATATTTTGTTTATTGTTGGTGGTGCTTTTGATGGTATTGAAAAAATCATAAAAAATAGAACCGGCAAAAAAGTGATGGGATTTGGAGCAGAAATTAAGAAGACTAATGATGAGAATATCGGGGAAATATTAAAAAATATACTTCCTACAGATCTTTTGAAATTTGGTTTAATTCCTGAATTTGTAGGTAGACTTCCCATAGTTGTGACTCTTGATGCTCTTGATAATGAAGCTCTTGTTAAAATTCTTACTGAGCCCAAAAATGCTCTTGTTAAACAATATGAAAAGCTCATGGAAATGGACGAAGTAGGATTGGAATTTAAAGATGATGCTTTACAGGCTATTGCTGATGAGGCAATACATCGAAATACTGGAGCTAGGGGCTTAAGGGCAATTATGGAAGAAATCATGCTGAATATTATGTATGATATGCCTACACGCACCGATGTTGAGAAATGCGTAATTACAAAGGATACAATTATTAAAAGGCTCGAACCTGAATTGAAAATATTGGATACGGATAAAAAAATAAAAAGTGAAGAGTCTGCGTAAAGCAGGCTCTTTTTATGTTTCAAATTTTCTCTTGTGGTAAATACTACAATAAAGATATAGGCACAGGAGGATTTTGTATGCAAGATTTAGGGGCTTTTTTAATGATTATCCAACTTGTTTTCATTTTAGTCATAGGAATGTATTTTTGGAACATGTTGAAACAGCAGTATACGACTAAAAATACTATTCTTAAAGATTCCCAAAAACAAAAGGAAAAGCTTGACAATATGAGAAAAATATCCCTAACCTTACCCTTGTCAGAAAAAACAAGACCTATGGATTTGTCGGAAATAATTGGTCAGCAAGAAGGAGTAAAAGCACTTAAAGCTGCTTTGTGCGGTCCGAACCCTCAGCATGTATTGATTTATGGTCCCCCGGGAGTGGGAAAAACTGCCGCAGCAAGACTGGTTATGGAAGAAGCAAAGAAGAATCCGCTGTCTCCATTTAAAGAAGATGCCGTGTTTATAGAACTTGATGGAGCCACCGCGAGGTTTGATGAGAGAGGAATTGCAGATCCACTTATTGGTTCAGTACATGATCCAATATATCAGGGTTCTGGAGCAATGGGTATGGCGGGAATCCCACAGCCTAAAATGGGTGCGGTCACAAAGGCCCATGGAGGAGAGTTGTTTATTGACGAAATAGGTGAGCTTCATTCAATACAGATCAATAAACTCTTGAAAGTTTTAGAAGACAGGAGGGTTATGCTAGAAAGCGCTTATTATAGCTCTGAAGATAGCAATATTCCAGAGCATATTCACGATATTTTCCAGAATGGGTTGCCGGCTGATTTTAGACTAATTGGAGCAACGACTAGAAATCCGGAGGAGATATCACCTGCGATTCGTTCTCGCTGTATGGAAATATATTTTAGAGCACTTTTACCCAACGAAGTAAGAGTTATAGCAAATAAAGCATGTCAGAAAATAGCTCTAGCTATATCTGAGCCAGCCCTAAAAATTATTGAAAAATATGCAAATAATGGAAGAGAAGCCGTAAATATTGTACAGCTGGCGGCAGGAGTGGCGCAAAATGAAGGATATGAAGAAATAAATGAAGATTTAGTAGAGTGGGTTGTGTCTACAGGTCAATATGTACCTCGTTTGGATAAAAAAATACCTTTGTTCCCTCAAGTTGGGGTTGTAAATGGTTTGGCAGTTTATGGTGCCAATATTGGAATGCTTCTCGAACTCGAAGTTTCAGCATACCCAACCACCCCTAGAAAAGGTGAATTTTATGTGACTGGTATAGTTGAAGAGGAAGAACAGGGATCTGAGGGTAAAAAAATTAGAAGGAAAAGCATGGCAAAATCATCCCTGGAAAATGTATCGACAGTTCTCAGGAGAGAATTAAAACTACAACTTAGCAACTATGATATTCATTTAAATTTCCCGGGAGGTATACCTTTGGATGGACCATCAGCGGGAGTGGCAATGGCTGTAGCAGTGTATTCAGCTGTAACAAGGCGTAAAGTTGATAATACTGTTGCCATGACAGGTGAAATTTCTATTCGGGGTAAAATAAAGCCTGTAGGTGGTATTCCATCTAAGATAGAAGCAGCTGTACAAGCTGGTTGTAAAAAAGTATTTATTCCTAAAGAAAACTGGCAAAATCGTTTTAAAAGTTTTGAAAATGAAATAAAAATTATTACCGTAGATACTCTTGAGGAAGTTCTAGAAGCAGTACTCGAAAAAGCAAATAGAGTAGAGACTATCGAGGTTAAGGTTGGAGAAAATAAGAATGTTGCACTTCAAAATGTCTTAAAGGGTATAAAATTGCCTGTAACAAATTTGCCTGAAAGGGGTAAAACATGTTAAAATAATGCACTAATAGATGTGCATAGAGGGGAGATAATAATGAGTCAACGAGATATACCACTCTTGCCGCTAAGAGGTATGCTTGTTTTTCCATTTATGGCTATTCACCTTGATGTGGGAAGAGAACGTTCTATTGCTGCAATTGAAGAGGCAATGTTAAATGATCGTTACATTTTTCTTGCTTCACAAAAGGAAACAGAAATTGATAATCCTGCAATTGATGATTTGTATAGTATTGGAACAGTTGCGGAGATTAAGCAAATTCTCCGTCTACCAGGGGGAACCTTAAGAGTCCTTGTAGAAGGAATGACTAGAGGGAAAATTGAAGAACTGCTCGAAGAGAATCCATATTTTAAGGTTAAAGTAGTAACTGCTGAACTAAGTAAAGAGACGAATCCAGAGATTGAGACTATTACTAGAACTCTGATACATCAGTTTGAAGAATATTCAAAACTGAGCAAACGGGTTTCGCCTGAAACAATTGGAACAGTGTTTGCGGTAAAAGAGCCAGGTAGGATGGCGGATTTGGTTGCTTCTCATCTAAATCTAAAAGTTGAAGACAAGCAGGCAGTACTTGAAGCAATTGATGTAAGTGAACGAATGGTAAAAATAACTGAGCTAATTATGCGGGAAATAGAAATTCTTGAATTGGAAAGGCGTCTTAGCTTAAGGGTTCGTAAACAAATGGAAAAAGCTCAGAAAGAGTACTATTTGAGAGAACAGATGAAAGCAATTCAGAAAGAGCTTGGAGAAAAAGACGAGAAACAGATAGAAGTAGATGAATATAGGGAAAAGGTTGAAAAAGCGAAACTTACCAAAGAGGCAAAAGACAAGGTTTTAAAAGAAATAAGTAGGTTGGAAAAAATGCCTTCATCTTCGGCGGAAGGCACTGTTGTAAGAACCTACATAGATTGGATGCTTGCTCTTCCTTGGACAAAAGTAAGTAAAGATAAAATTGATTTTAATAAAGCTGAAAAAATGCTAAATGAGGATCACTATGGACTGGAAAAAGTAAAAGAAAGAATTATAGAGTTTCTTTCTATTCGGAAGCTTGCTTCCAATATGCATAGTCCTATTCTTTGCCTTGTGGGACCACCTGGGGTTGGTAAAACATCTTTGGCGCATTCAATAGCTAGGGCGCTTGATAGAAAATTTGTTCGCATGTCACTTGGAGGAGTTAGAGATGAAGCGGAAATAAGGGGTCATCGCAGGACATATATTGGAGCTCTTCCGGGGAGGGTCATTCAAGGAATACGCAAAGCGGAAACGAAAAATCCGGTATTTTTACTTGATGAAATAGATAAAATGACCTCTGATTTTAGGGGCGA
This sequence comes from Eubacteriales bacterium, assembly GCA_041669825.1. GTDB lineage: Bacteria > Bacillota > Desulfitobacteriia > Desulfitobacteriales > Syntrophobotulaceae > JBAYAL01. The sequence goes on from JBAYAL010000091.1 coordinate 3,913, forward strand.
TCCAGCCTCAGCCCTTTTAGAAGTGCTTGATCCTGAACAAAATAATACCTTTGCTGATCATTATCTAGAAGTCCCGTTTGATTTATCAAAAGTATTGTTTATTATGACTGCTAATTCATTAGATACAGTACCAAGACCGCTTCTGGATAGAATGGAAATAATACATATCAGTGGATATACGGAAGATGAAAAGCTTAATATTGCTCTTAATCATTTGATCCCTAAACAGCTAAAAGTTCATGGCTTGGAAAAAGAAAATATTGATTTGGAAAAAGGCAGCATATTGGATTTGATCAGGGGATACACCAGAGAGTCTGGAGTAAGGAGTTTGGAAAGACAATTAGCCAATATGATGCGAAAAATTGCAGTGCACTTGGTTAAAAACGAAAAAATTCCTTTAACTATTAGTTCTAGTTATGTGCAAGAGTTGTTGGGAGTTCCGCGTTATTCTTATCTTACAGTTGGGTCAACTCCTGAAATTGGGGCTGCGGTAGGTCTTGCTTATACCCAAGTAGGGGGAGAAGTCTTACTAATAGAAGTTACTCCACTTACGGGTAAAGGTAATCTTACTCTGACAGGTAAACTAGGTGATGTGATGAAAGAATCTGCTCAGGCAGGATGGACATTTGTTCGTTCCCATGCTTTAGAACTTGGCATTGCAGAAGATTTCTATGATAAAGTAGATTTGCATATCCATGTTCCGGAAGGAGCTATCCCTAAAGATGGACCATCAGCAGGGATAACAATGGCGGCTGCGATGTCCTCAGCGCTCTCTAGGCGAGCTTTGCGTCAGGATGTTGCTATGACAGGAGAAATAACATTACGGGGCAATGTTCTGCCAATCGGGGGAGTTAAGGAGAAAGTTCTTGCTGCTCATAGAGCCGGAATAAAATTAGTTATCCTTCCTGAAAAGAATCGAAAGGATATGGAAGAAATCCCCGAAGAGATTAGGAATGAGTTGGAATTTAGATTTGTGGAAAAAATGGGCGAGGTTTTGGATATAGTATTACTTCCTGTTTTAGAATCTAAGGAATTCACTAATGATGTTCCTCTATTTACAGATTTTAAACCTGTTGGTATTTCGATGGATGATCAATCACAACAAGATAGCCCTTTCTAATAAGGTAGTAAGAGTTAATAAGGTAGTAAGAGTTGTGTAGTGAAAAAAATAAGCCGAATTAATTCGGCTTATTTTTTGAAAATATTTAGGAATGGTTAGAATGTCAAAACCCTATTTTACAGAAATTACACATTATATATGCACATGATTTGAAGTTTTAATGGCTATATATTGTATAGTTAAAAGGCAAAATCTACTTTTGATATTTAAACCATGGATGTTCTCTCCAAAAATAATAGGGGAATTGTGACTATTTATCTTTTGCGTTTAAGAAAATGTTAATAGAAAAATAAAAAGATTTGCTGTAGAATAGTTTAATAATAGCAAATTATATATAATCAAGGAAAGTAAAGAGGACAATATGAAAATTCATAAAGCAGAATATGTCATATCAGCGGTACATCCCCCGCAGTATCCAGAGGGTATAAGACCTGAAATCGCAATTTCAGGACGATCAAATGTAGGAAAATCTTCCTTGATAAACAAATTATTAAATAGGAAAAATTTGGCTAGGGTCGGTCAAACTCCGGGAAAAACACAAACAATAAATTTTTACGATATAAATGATGAGTGGTATCTGGTAGATCTACCAGGGTATGGATATGCCAAAGTATCTTTGAGTCAAAAAGCACAGTGGGGAAAAATGATGGAAACATATTTTAGAGAAAGGGTAAGTTTACTAGGAGTAGTTATGATTGTAGATATTCGCCATAAACCTACGGCCGATGATTCACATATGCTATCTATGCTAAATAAAATTGGAATACCGGCTCTTGTAGTTGCTACAAAGGCAGACAAAATAGCTAGGGGGCAGCGTGCTAGATACCTGCAGGTTATTGCCCAGAGCTTGAATATTGGTGACTATAGACTTATTATTCCTTTCTCGGCAAAAGATGGTACGGGGTTAGAAGAGCTTCATTCTGCAGTGGAACAGGTTGTAGTGAAAAATGAAGAGGATAGCAGTACTGAAGAAAAAAAGGAGAGTTGAAAAATGTTAGATGATAAGGAAACGAGATTAAATAATACTGTAAAAGAGAATAGCATTAACGCAGAGGAGAACACTGTAAAGGAGAAGGAATTTATGAAAGAGGACAGGGTTGAAGATGATGTTCAATTAAATAAAGTAATGGAACAAGTATTTCCGGGATATAGGCAATTTAAG
>JBAYAL010000092.1:0-6176 GCA_041669825.1 Eubacteriales bacterium
AATTGAGTACTAGTAAAGATATAGTAATACTCGGAATAGAGACAAGCTGTGACGAAACTTCCGCAGCGGTGCTTGTAAATGGAAATGAGTTAAAAAGCCATATTATTGCTTCCCAGATAAAAACTCATCAGAAGTATGGTGGAGTTGTTCCTGAGATTGCGTCTCGGGAGCACTGCTTACATATAGGCAATGTTGTTAAAAGTGCACTGGAAGAAGCGGGTATGGGCTTTGCAGATATATCTGCTGTAGCAGTTACCTATGGCCCTGGTTTGGTAGGGTCTTTATTGGTAGGGGTAGCAGGTGCGAAAGCAATTGCCTACGCCTGTGGAGTACCGCTAATTGCAGTAAATCATCTTGAAGGACATGTTTATGCTAATTTCTTGGAACACAAGGATATAGAATTTCCAGTGCTTGCTTTGCTTGTCTCTGGTGGACATACTAACCTGCTTTATTTTAAAGAACATCTCAAATATGAAGTATTGGGTAAAACACGAGATGATGCAGCTGGCGAGGCTTTTGATAAAATATCAAGAACTTTAGGTTTTGGTTATCCAGGTGGACCGTATATCGAAAAAAAAGCGAAGGAAGGTTGTCCTGATGCTTTTAAATTTCCAAGGGCTATGCTTGAATCTGGAAGTCTTGATTTCAGTTTTAGTGGCTTGAAATCTTCAGTTCTAAATACTTTGAATTCTGCTAAAATGAAAGAACAGGTTCTTAATGAAAATGATATTGCCGCTTCTTTTCAGGAGGCAATTGCTGATGTACTGGTTAAAAAGTCTTTGTTGGCACTAAATAGGGTGGAGGCGAATACTTTTGTCTTGGCAGGGGGAGTTGCTGCTAATTCTTTGATAAAAAATAGAGTGTCAGAATTAGCGGCTAAAAAGAATATAAAATTTGTTTATCCTTCCTCAATTTTTTGTACAGATAATGGTGCAATGATAGCAATGGCAGGATATTATCATTATCTTTCAAAAAATTTCTCTTCCTGGAAATTAAATGCAGTGCCTGGATTAAATCTGTAGTAAACTGACATATTTTTTCATGTGCATAACTCAATTTTCTAAAAATTTTATTACCCTAAAAAAGAGCTTAATAACAGGCAAAATTGAAGATAAATAATAAAGTTAATTAAGTTAATAACTTATCCACAGAACATGTGGATACTGTGGATAAAGTTAAGAAATATTTAAGAAGTGGTATTTTACTCTGTGGATAATTTGTAAATGTAGTAAATGAAAAAAAGTTGTATTTTCTAAGATATTTTCGAAAAAACACGAAAATATCTTAGATGTTTTATATAGTGCCTTATTATAAAATAATAGGTAATTTATTGAATAAATAGTAATGCTGAGAAGAGTGTAAAAATCTTTGTGGTCCCCTAAATATATTGTCGAAGAGAGGAAAAAGGGAAAATTGATATTATTAATTATTTGTCTTTTTATTGGTGTTCTAGTTGGGTGGAAGCATTTGCTTCCGAAATTCTTTTTATCTAATAGTGGCAAAATTATTACAATTGCTTTAATATTTTTGTTAATAACAATGGGGTTAAAAATTGGTTTTGATAGAGAAATGATTAGTCATTTGGGGGAATATGGTTTTGAAGCATTTGTATTTGCTATTATGACCATTTTTTTAAGCCTAGTGTTTGTAGGTGCACTTGAAAAAATATTTGTCAAAAAAATTACCCTTCCCAAGTCAGGCCAGATAAAGGTTGAAAATGATACAGACCCTCATCCCTATAGAATGACAGTAATAATAGTTAGCTCCTTTTTTTTGGGGATAATTCTTGGATACGCTGTTTTTCCTTCTTGTATAAGCGATTATTTGCCTACTATGACAAATGCTGCCTTGTATTTTACTCTTCTTGCGGTAGGGATTGATTTGGGCCAGAATAAAGAAATTTGGAAGCAGCTTATTGGGATGGGAAAATTTGTTTTTCTAGTACCATTTGGAGTAGCCACGGGCAGTATTCTGGCTGGTATGTTGATAGGCCCAGTGTTTGGCTGGAAATTTCTCGAAGGTGGAGCAGTAGGGGCTGGTTTTGGTTGGTATAGCCTTTCAGGTGTAATTATTACTGAATTGCATTCGGTAAATCTTGGTACAATTGCGTTTTTGAGTAATGTTTTCAGAGAGATAATCACAATAATAATAACTCCTTTTCTTGCTAGTCGTGTAGGTCAGTTAACTCTTGTTGCCCCAGGAGGGGCAACAACTATGGACACTACTCTTCCGATAATAACAGCAGCTGGGCCGCCTGGAACTGCGGTGATAGCCTTTATTAATGGTGTTGTGTTATCAACTTTGGTTCCGATACTTGTTCCGTTGTTGCTTTCGTGAGGATTGTTCTCAATATGCAGGGATATTGATTGAATGAGAGATGAAAAATGATTAGGGGGTGAACTTGAAATGAACAAGAATGATTTAAGAAAACAAATATTAAATGTAAGAGCACAAATGCCAAAGAGAGAAAGGGTGGAAAAGAGTAAGCAAATAGAGAAAATAATATATTCTTTGAATGAATATACTAAAGCTAAAGTTGTTATGGTATATTTAAGCATCAGGGATGAAGTAGAAACAACAGGGATTGCTTGTAATATTTTAGAAAACAATAAAAGATTGGTTATTCCGCGGTGTGTTGAAAAAAATAATCTCCAAAGTTATTTCATTAATAACCTTGATAAAGATATAGAACAGGGTACATGGGGAATACGAGAACCATGTATTGAAAGAGTGCAGGTTGCTCAACCTGAAGAGATTGATCTAGTGCTTGTTCCAGGAGTTGTTTTTGATAGGGCAGGGGGTAGAATAGGATTTGGAAGAGGGTATTATGATAGGTTTTTACCTCACATGAGAGAGAATGCTGTTATTATAGGCCTTGCTTTTGAGTCTCAGGTGGTGAAAAATGTTGAGATGGAAAAACATGATTGTAAAATGTCTTTACTCATAACTGAAAATGGTGTAATCTATGCAGGATAGACATTTGTCTTCGTGGAGTGTAATGACGACAAAAGGGAGGAAAAAAAGTGTGCAGCTGCGATAAAGGAAAAAAACATATTGATTTGAAAGAGTTAAAACTAAAAAAAATGATTGTTCAGTACAAAGGTGAGGCTGGAGCTTTGATTCCTGTTTTGCAGGAGGCACAGCAAATATATAGTTATTTGCCGGAAAGTGTTCTGAAGATAATTGCAGAGGAAATGGGGATTGCTGTCGCTGAAGTATATGGAGTAGCGACATTTTATTCTCAATTTAGATTTGCTCCTATAGGTAAAAATGTAATTAGAGTTTGCATGGGAACGGCCTGCCATGTGCGCGGTGCTCTTAAAGTATTGAAAACGATGGAAAGAGAATTGGGAATAAAAGCAGGTGAGACTACTGGTGATGGTCAGTTTACTTTGGAAACTGTATCGTGTGTTGGGGCTTGTGGTCTGGCACCAGTAATATCTGTTAATAATAAAGTATATGGAAATATGACTCCATTAAAGGTACCTGAAATATTGGGAAAATTCGAGTAGGGGGAGCAAAATTGTGAAAAATTTGGTTGATAATTGTTGTCAAAAATGTACTCATACTATTGAAACTCCCTGCAAAGATTTTATTAGTTGCAGGACCACAGGGCCGTTGTGTCATGATGATCCTGCGTGTAGGGAAGAACGCAACAAACATTTGGCAAAAATTCAGAATCCTGGTGAAATCAGTATAAAGCAAATTCTTATTTGTACAGGAACTGGTTGTGCATCATCAGGATCCCACAGATTGATTGAAATGGTCAGGGAAGAATTAGTAAAAAGGGATCTTGATGAAATTGTGAGAGTCAGGTCAACAGGGTGTCATGGCTTTTGCGAACAGGGGCCCATTGTAATAATTGAGCCTGATAAAACTTTTTACACAAAGGTAAAACCATCTGATATTGCCGAGATAATTGAAAAAGATATTGTTAATGGTCATAAAGTTGAACACCTTCTGTATAAGGATCCAGTAACAGGAGAAGCTGCTTGTACGTACGAGACAGTAAACTTTTATGCTAAACAAAAACGAATTATTTTAGATAACTGTGGTCAAATAAACCCTGAGAGAATTAGCCATTATATAGCAAAAGATGGTTATAAAGGTTTTGAAAAAGTACTTCATTCTTTTAATCCTGAGGGAGTAATAGATGAAATAAAAAAATCGGGATTAAGAGGACGTGGAGGAGCTGGCTTCCCTACAGGATTGAAATGGAGTATGTGTCGTAGGAATGAGTCTGATAAAAAATATGTAATATGTAATGCTGATGAGGGAGATCCGGGAGCTTTTATGGATCGAAGTGTTCTCGAAGGGGATCCACATGCTGTAATTGAAGGAATGCTCATCGGAGCATATGCAATCGGAGCAGATGAAGGATATGTTTATTGTCGTGCAGAGTATCCTCTTGCCATTGAACGAATGAAAATTGCTATTGCTCATGCTGAAAAATATGGATTATTGGGGAATAATATTCTTGATTCCGGTTTTAACTTTAAATTGCATATTAAGGCAGGGGCAGGAGCTTTTGTCTGTGGTGAAGAAACAGCCCTAATTGCTTCTATAGAAGGTAAACGAGGTATGCCAAGGGTACGACCGCCGTATCCTGCAGAAAAAGGTTTGTGGGGTAAACCTACAAATATAAATAATGTGGAAACTTGGGCAAATGTCCCTCATATCATTCGTAATGGAGCAGAGTGGTACGCTCAGATTGGTACTGAAAAAAGCAAAGGAACTAAGATTTTTGCTTTGACTGGTAAAGTCAACAATACGGGTCTTGTTGAAGTTCCTATGGGAATTACTCTGAGAGAAATCATTTATGATATCGGGGGAGGAATCCAGGGAAATAAAAAGTTCAAAGCTGCTCAGATAGGTGGGCCATCGGGAGGTTGCATACCTGAGGAATTGCTGGATTTGCCTGTGGATTTTGATAGTTTGAAGGAAGTTGGAGCAATGATAGGTTCTGGAGGACTTGTTGTACTAGATGAAACTACCTGTATGGTCGATATAGCTAGATTTTTTCTTACATTTGTTCAGAAGGAATCCTGTGGAAAATGTACTCCTTGCCGAGAAGGCACAAAAAGAATGTTGGAAATATTAACTAGGATAACAAAAGGACAAGGACGGGAAGAGGACCTTGATAACTTGGAACGGCTTGCGCACGTTATTAAGGATACTGCTCTCTGTGGGCTTGGTCAGACGGCACCTAATCCTGTACTAGCAACACTTAAATATTTTCGACATGAATATGAAGTGCATATTAGGGAAAAACGTTGCCCAGCACATTCTTGCGCTTCTCTCTTAAAATACAAAATAGACCCTGAAAAATGTAAACGTTGCGGTCTTTGTGCAAAATACTGTCCTGCGGGAAGTATTTTTGGAGATAAAAACACACCATTTGAAATAGATACTCTAAGTTGTATCAAATGTAATACTTGTTATGAAAAATGTAAATTCAATGCGATTACCATATCATAAGCAAAGGAGTGAGATAAGTTGCAGTGGATTCAGTTTACATTAAATGGTAAAAAAGTAAAGGTGCCAGAAAAAACGACTATTCTGGAAGCTTGTCAAATGAACGGTGTTCAAATTCCAACGCTTTGTTATGATAAGGAATTAACCAATGGGGGAGCTTGTCGTCTCTGTGTAGTGGAAGTAGAAGGAGCTAGAAATTTGATTCCTTCCTGTGTAACGGAAGTTCACCCTAATATGGTAGTAGATACCAATACTCCAAGGGTAAGAGAAGCTCGGAAGACTATCCTTGAACTAATGGTTGCAAATCATGATATTGATTGCCTAACCTGTGAAAAAATGGGAAAATGTGATCTGGCTCGCTATGCTTATGAATATGAAGTGAAAAAAGACCTTTTCCAAGGTGAGAAACGTAAATACAGTATTGATGATTCCAATCCTTTTATAATTCGTGATTTGAATAAATGTATTCTATGTGGGAAATGTGTCAGGGCGTGCGCTGAAATTCAAGGAAATCACGTGTTAGATTATTCTAAGAGAGGATTTGAAACTCAGGTTGGTCCTGCATTTGATTTGCCATATGGTCAGTCTGATTGTGTTTTTTGCGGTTCATGTTTGGCTGTGTGCCCAGTTGGAGCTTTGACAGAAAAACAAATGGCTGGGAAAGGACGTCCCTGGGAAATGAAAAAAGTCCAAACAACCTG
>JBAYAL010000093.1:0-6135 GCA_041669825.1 Eubacteriales bacterium
ATGTCTTAAAATATTTGGATTTTATGATAAGGGATCATGAAACAAGGCTGGCTGCAAAAGTATTTGTAGTGAGGGGAACAACGGCAGAAGAAGTAATGGAAAATGGCAATACAGGAGAATTTTTCATCTCTGAAAGAATTGAGAGCATTATTAAAGATGCTGGGCAGTTATCCCAATCCAAAGAAGTAACAGTATTAGAGATTGTTAACATGTTTGATTGTTTATATTCTGATCCCTATATTCCGTGTATTAGCATAATTAAAAATGTTGAAAGGGGAGAAGAAGAAAAGGATATAATTGATATCCTAATAGATGGTTATGCAATAATTGATAATGAGGAAAAAAAACTTAAGGGTTATGTAAGAGGTAATATGGGTCGTGGGTTAAATTGGTTGACAAATAATGTTCATTCAGGAGTAATTGTTGTTGGGGATAGCTATGGGAAAGAAGTCTCTTTAGAGATAATTGACGCCAAGGTAAAGATTATTCCAGAGAACAAAAATGGAGTATATACAGCGACGGTGTACGTAGATATGACAAGTAATATTGGGGAACTGCAGGGAGAAGAAGATGTGTTTTTTGATAGTAAAATCGACTATCTGGAAAAACAACAGGAAAAAGTAATAAAAGAAGAAATCGAGAGGGTACTTGCTTATTGTCAACAAAATAAGCTTGATGCCACAATGATTGGGTCGAGAATGTATCATAAATTTCCAGTTGAGTGGCAAAATAGCAATATGCAGGATAAGTGGAAGGACTATTTTCCATCTGTAAAAATTCAGGTTTCAGTAAGATCCAAAATAAATAGGACATATAATATTAAAGATCCTGTAGGAGGTTTAAAAAGTAAAAATAGATGATATGGTTAATAATATTAATTTTACTAGTCAGTATTTTTGACGTTCGTTATATGTTACAGCGAGGAGAGAAAAGAGAACTTGTTGTATATGCATTTCTTGCTGTTGGTACATTGGTATTTGGAATTTACTACTTCTCAGATCCATACCGGGACAGCTTGGCTAAAAATATTCTAGAGGTATTAAATTTAAAATATTAACTGCTATTTATTTTTTAGTATTTTAAATTTCGCATATTGTATATTGTAAAAAAAGAATATATATTCTTTTTTTATTGCAATCTTTTGAGCAAAGAATTTTAAGTATAATTGGCTAATTTTAAGGAGATAACTGAATGCTTGATGGAAGAGATAAAATATCAATAAGACAGGCAATGCTTATTTTATTGATAATGGCTTTTACACCTGCAGTTAGGGTAATACCATCTTTTACAACACTTAAGGCAATGCAGGCAGGATGGTTATGTGGAATTGTTGGAACTATCCCTTTTGTTTTTGTTCTTATAATGTTCGGTTATATATATAGAACGTATAAAAAAAGATCACTAATGGAAATAACTGTTGATGTTTTGGGAAAATACTTGGGCTATATTGTTATCGTATTATTTTTCCTCTGGGTTGTACTACTTAATGGACTTTATTTGAGATTCTATGGAGAAAGACTATTAGATTCAGCTTATCCTAATGTAGATATTAAAACGTTTATAATCATTTTATTGATTCTCATAAATATTGTGATTCGTTCCGGGTTATCTGTTATAGCTAGAATGAATGAGGTTATTATTGCAATTATTGTGATAATGTTTATTAGTCTATGCATATTAATGGTTCCGGAAATTGGAATATATAAACTTTATCCGCTTAGTCAGAATAATGTAATTCCTGTTCTAGAAGGAAGTTTGGGAGTATTAGCTATAGAAGGTTATATCATAATTGTGCTTGTGTTTAGTGATCAAATCAATAATATGGAAAAGCTAATAAAAACAGGATTAAAAACAGTAGCATTTATGTCGGTTACAATAACAATTTTGTTGGTAAGTACAATAGGGACTACTGGTTGTACTCTGGCTTCAAAAGCTCCCTTGCCATTTTTATTAGCTGTAAAGGAAATCAGTATTTATGGGGTGCTAGACAGGCTTGAGGCATTTGTTATTGCTACTTGGATTATTTCTGATTTTGTTTTGATTTCTATTTTTACCTATTGTGGACTGAAGATACTGAGCTTTTTATTTCATATATCTGAATGGAAGCAGTATATTAATATTTACATTATATTTATATATTTGTTTAGTCTATATATTTCTAATGAAGTGTTTGAACTTCAGGCTCTCTCAGATTTGTGCTTTATATACGTAAACTCGTTTATAGAGGTTGTTATTCCTCTAGTTATCTTTTTAACGGCAATTATAAGGAAAAAGATTAGATTAGGCAAAAATAATGTATCCTAATATATAAATTAATCATTAAAAATAGGATTTATGGGTAGATATTATGAAGGGATAACATAATGCTAGGAGCGAAAGATAAAATATCAATAAGGCAGGCAATGCTTATATATATAATTCTTACTTACACTCCTTCAATAAGATTTCTATCGGGATTTACAGCTGTAAAAGCAGGTCAAGCTGGATGGTTATGTGTTGCAGTAGGAATGATTCCAATTTTGCTTCTTATAACTATGTATCAGGCAGTTTATCTAAAGTATAGCAAAGAATCTTTTATGGAAATAATTATAGATGTGCTTGGAAAATATGTAGGATATTTTATTGTTATAATATATTTATTAGGGATGGAGCTTTATCTTGTTACAGAAGTTAGATATTATGCAGAAAGAATTACAGTTACAATTTATCCAAATGTTGATATTAGGACATTTATAATTGCTATATTAATATTAGCAGTAATAATTTTGCGTTCAGGGCTTGTTCCAATTGCAAGAATGAGTGAAATAATATTATATATTCTTGTTGGTATGTTTCTTTTTTTTAACTTACTTGTTATAAAAGAAATTAGTATTATTAATTTGACGCCTGTAAGTTATAAAGATGTATTACCAGTAATTAATGGGAGTATGGGGTTAACTGGTATAAATGTTACAGTTGTATTTTTGTTTATGTTTAGTGATCAGATAAATGGAATGGAAAATTTAAAAAAAATGGGTTTTAGGGTATTGCTATTTTTAATAATAGTGCAGAGTTTGACTGTGATAGTAAATATAGGAACTGTTGGGAAGACAATGGCTGCAAGATCTACATTGCTATTCCTCATAGTTATTAAAAATATTAATATATATGAAATAGTTGAAAGATTAGAATCAATATTTATGATTACTTGGATTTTTGCTGATCTTTTATCTGCAGTGATAGTAACTTATGGTATTCTTAAAATAATTAAATTCTTGTTTGGAATGTCAGAAGTTAAGCCTATAATTAATATTATGGTAATTTCCATTTATCTAGGTAGCTTGTGGGTAGTTTCAAATCTATTTGAGCTTCAAAATATTCTCTATAATGTGTTCATCTATATTAATGTAATAATGGGTTTTGTAGTACCCACCATTATATTTTGCGTAGGAAGAATTAGAAGTAAAGTCTGAGATAATAAATATTGGGGCACCAAAAAAGCATTTTGCACTAATACTATAGAAAAGAGAAAGGGTGCTTTTTGTGAAAAAAATAATAATTAATTAGAGACTTCATATTTAAACGGAGGGGATAGAAAAGCGTGAAAATAGGAGATAAACTAAAGCTATAAATGTTTGAAGGTAAAACAACTTTAGATTACAATAAATATACAAAAACCAAAAATTAGATGGTGAAAATTCCCCGAAAATAAAACAATTAGCATTGCAAATACTTTAAAAATTTCATTTAATTAATATCTGGGGGAGGTAGTGCTTACTTATTAATTTGTTAAAATTATAATGTAGAAAATCAAATACAAAAATAATTTAAGGGAAGGATATAAATATGCAACAAATATATAGTCTTGAGTTTTCCGTGCATACATATGAAGTTGACTATAATAATAGAATCAAGGTAAGTGCAATATTTAATTTTATGCAGGAAGTGGCAATAGAACATGCCCGCCTCTTACATTCGACGTATGAAGAATTAATGGATAGAGGTTTGTACTGGGTTTTAGTTAGAGCTAGATTAGAGTTGACAGGTATACCTATGATAAATGATAAGGTAAGGCTTGAGACCTGGCTAAAAGGGAAAAACAAACTATATTACCAAAGGGAATATCTTATTTATAATGCCCAAAACAAAATAATCGGTCAGGCCACGACAGACTGGGTAATAATCAATGCAACAACAAAGCATCTTCAAAGAAAAAATATATTTGAAGAAGAAAGTAAATATTACCTTGATAAACAAGCAGTAAAACAATCACTTTTTAAAATTGAAGATATTTCGATAAAAGAATTAGCATATTTCAGGGAAGTGAGGTATTCAGAATTGGATATCAACTGTCATGTAAATAATACTAGATATATTGATTGGATAATGGATGCCTTTGATCAAAATTTCCATACAAATAAAAATTTAAAATCCTTGCAAGTGAATTATAAACATCAGAGCAAGTGGGGAGAGAAAGTCAAAATTTTAAAGGGGCAGACAAAAACTGATAATTTTTATGTAGAGGGAATAACAGAGGAATCTGGGTACAAGGTATTTGAAGCAATTGTTGAGTGGGAGTGTGCGCATAGTTGAGTTAGTTAGGATTCCATTGCTATAAGCAATAATTGGTTGCCGTTACCTTTTAACCATTTCTTCCATTTCATGTAATCAGGGAAATAATTACTGACTAGAAACCAAAAATCACGAGAGTGATTCATATAATTAATATGAGCTAATTCATGAATAATTACGTAAGCAGCGACCTGATTAGGAGCCATTATTAATCTCCAGTTTAGGTTAATGTTTTTTTTACTAGAACAACTTCCCCATCTCGTTTGCTGGTCCTTTATTCTAATTTTAGCAAAGGAAATATTCATCAATTTTGAATAATATCTTGTCATCTCAGGGAGTGTTTTTTCCGCTTGACCTTTATACCAGATGGTAAGTAGTTTGGAAATAATTTTAGAGCGTTTTGTATTAGTTAAATTTTCAGGAATATAGACCCATATTTGGCTTCCTTTAAAAATAGCAAAATTAGGTGAAGTATTTGATTCGACAATTTTTAAAGGATAATTTCTTCCTCTGTAGGGTAATTTTTCCCCAGTCACATATTTTGGAGTATGATTATTGCCGATATGCTTTTGGAAGTTTTTATTAATCCAATCTTTGTGTTCTTCAACAAAAGATTTTGCTTTGTCAATATTTATATCCATTGGTACAGCAACTCTTACTTTGGAGTTTTTTATTGTTATGCATATTCTTTTTGCTTTTTTACTTTTATACAGTTCGTATTCAATTGTGGTGTTATTAAAATTAAGATATTCCATATTCACCATTTTCTTAAAAGTTCTTTAAATAATATTAAATAATTTATGTACGATCTAAAAATATAAGAATAAATAATTATGTGCAAAATGTGTACTAAAAAGTAATATAGTCAAATTATACAATATATTGTAAAGGAAAAAAAGGAATAAGCATATCAATTGATAAAAGTAAATTCATTTAACTTTAGTATTGTTATAAAAGGGATTTTTGAATTTCAATAATTCTTTTTCTATATTTAATTTTAATAAAAACGATAGAAATAATACAAACAAACGTTCGTGTAAGGGCGATTGTTATATAATTAAATATTAAATTGATTATTAAAAAATTAAAGTGTACAATATAAGTAGAAATTAAAAAATATATAGTATAAACAAAAAAAATATTGGTAAATAAATAATTATTTCGGGGGAGCTGGAGCGAGGCCGGCTGAGAAAAAGACCTTTTGAAGTCTTTGATCCTAAACCTGATCCAGGTAATACTGGCGTAGGGAAGAAATGCCATGTAAAGACCTAGTTTGATTAAATATTATAGTTGTAGTTAACTATTGTTATATATTTAAGAGATAAGTAGACAAGGCACGAATCCTATGAGGGTTTGTGCTTTTTTATTTACCAAAATTTTAAAGGAGGAAAACAGTGAAAAAAGTACTGACAATTGCAGGAAGTGATTCTAGCGGGGGAGCAGGTATACAGGCAGATTTAAAAACCTTTTCTGCCCATGGCGTTTTTGGGATGAGTGTAGTTACAGCAGTAACAGCACAGAATACTCAGGGGGTTTTTGCCGTTCAGGATATTAATCCTGAAATGATTGGTAAACAAATTGAGG
>JBAYAL010000094.1:0-6134 GCA_041669825.1 Eubacteriales bacterium
TAATCGATGGAGTTGTTCCTATGAAAGATCCTGATCTAAGTGAAGAATTTAGAACCATTTTGGAGTGGGCTGACCAGATAAGAATACTTAAAGTAATGGCAAATGCAGATACTCCTGTTGATGCAGCTAAAGCTAGGGAGTTTGGAGCAGAAGGGATAGGACTTTGCCGCACTGAGCATATGTTTATGGATCCGGTAAGAATTCCCATAGTACAGAAAATGATTCTTTCTCAGACTAGTGAAGAAAGAAAAGAAGCCTTAGAAGAGCTCCTTCCTATGCAGGAAAAAGATTTTTACGGAATTCTTAAAGCAATGCACGGTTTGCCTGTTACAATTAGGTTGTTAGATCCTCCTTTGCATGAGTTTTTGCCTAATGCAGAGGAATTATTCGAAGAAATTGTTATGCTTAAAGTTCGCAGTGATGTTGATAGCAAAAGTGTACAAGAAGAGCTAGCTAGAAAAAGAGCGCTTTTGAAAAAAGTTAGAGCTTTACATGAAACTAATCCAATGCTTGGACATAGGGGATGTAGACTTGGTATATCATATCCTGAAATATATGCCATGCAGTCTAGGGCAATTTTTAATGCTGCAGCAAGACTTATTAAAGAAGGTTGCGATGTAATTCCCTATGTTAAGATCCCTCTTGTAGTACATTACAGGGAATTGGAAATACTTCGTAAGCAGACTGACGAAATAGCTCAAGAAATAATGAAAGAACAAGGGGTCAAGATAGACTATAAAGTAGGAACAATGATTGAAATGCCTAGAGCCGCTCTTACTGCTGACGAGATTGCCCAATATGCTGACTTCTTCTCTTTTGGTACGAATGATCTTACCCAGACAGTCTTTGGATTTTCGAGAGATGATGCAGAAGGTAAGTTTTTGCCTGAGTATTTAACTCAAAAGATACTTGAAAATAATCCTTTTGCTGTTTTGGATAGAGAAGGTGTAGGGAAGATTATGAAAATAGGGGTTGAATTGGGTAGGCAAGTAAATCCTAAGATCAAGATAGGAATTTGTGGAGAACACGGTGGAGACCCTTCATCTATAGAATTCTGTCAGCTAATAAATCTTGATTATGTATCATGTTCCCCATTTCGCGTGCCTGTAGCACGTTTGAGTGCAGCACAATCTGTACTTTAAAGATAAATAAATTATAAATGCTGATAATGGAGACTCAGCTGCAGTATATTATTGCAGCTGGGTTTTTAGTTTATTATTTTATTTGGTGTTTTCATACTTGATATATTTCCTGTAAAATAACTATAAAAGGACAATTAGGAGGGAATGGCAGTTGATTGAAAAAAAAAGTATAAGAGTACGGATAGAGCAGGAGGAATACAGTAGATTATCTGTATTCGCTGCTTATAGTGCAGAAGCTAAGAGGGCTAGAGACGAAGAAGAATGTGATATCAGGACAAAATATCAGAGAGATAGAGATAGAATCCTACATAGCAAACCTTTTCGACGTCTCAAACATAAGACTCAGGTTTACATTGCTCCTAGTGGAGATCATTACAGAACAAGGATGACGCATAGCCTTGAGGTATCTCAGATTTGCAGAACAATAGGCAGGGGGTTAAGGCTTAATGAAGATCTAATAGAAGCTATTGCTCTTGGGCATGATGTTGGACATACCCCTTTTGGACACGTTGGGGAAGAAGTTTTGGCTCAGATCTTGGGTCACTTTGAACATAATGAGCAATCCGTGAGGATATTTACAGTTTTGACTGGAAATGGTAAGGGAATTAATCTTACAGAGCAGGTTCTTGACGGGATACTTAATCATACAGGAGAGGGTATACCAAAAACCCTTGAGGGACAGATAGTAAAAACGGGAGATAGAATTGCTTATCTTTGTCACGATTATGATGATGCTTTGAGAGCAAAATTGATAAGGCCTGAGGATCTACCGAAGAATGTGAAAATGGTGCTTGGCAGTAATACTAGTGCTATGATCACAACTATGGTTACAGATATGATAAATGCTTCAGAGTCACGTGATAGTATATTTCAGTCAGAAGAAGTGGCAACAACTATGGGCGAATTTCGTAAATTCATGTTTAATAGGGTCTATTTGAGTGAAAAATTAAAAGAAGAACGCAATAAAGGTAAATATATTATTGAACAACTGTTTGATTATTATATGAAGCATCCGCAAGCTTTCCCAGAAGAATATCTAAAATGGGATGATGGAAATATGAAACAAGCGGTAGTGGATTATATAGCAGGGTCAACGGATAACTTTGCAATTAGTGCCTTTAGACATTTATATATACCCAAAGGATATATAAATAGTTTTATGTAAATGAAAATAAAATAGTTCATAATTTATGGATATTTTAATTTTAAGTACTAAATGTATGTTTTGGGGTGTAAAGTAATATTCTTAAATTGTGTTTATTAATTTTTAAATTGCATGTATTAATAAATAAATAATTATATATTTTAATATTAATGTAAAAAAAAAGAAGGAAATAAGAAAAAGATATCGAAAAATAAATAATGGTATTGTGAAATTGTCCATTAAAATTTTAGATATACTAATAAAAAAGGATTCTGACAGTAGGTGGCGAATAAATAGAAATGGTTACAATTTTTTGTTTCAACAACTAAATGTCACCTGAAAAGAGTGTATAAGTATTGGAAAATAGGAAAATTTCTGAAGATTTCATTGAAGAAGTACGACAAAGGTCAGATATTATTGAAATAATATCTGAGTATGTGCAATTAAAACGTACGGGCAAAAACTATCAAGGACTTTGTCCGTTTCATTCTGAAAAGACGCCTAGCTTTAATGTTAATCCTGAACGTCAGATGTTTTACTGTTTTGGCTGTCACATAGGTGGCAATGTTTTTTCCTTTTTAATGAGGAAAGAAAATCTTACATTTATAGAAGCATTAAAATTAGTAACTCAAAAAGTTGGTTTGGAGTTTCCTGAAAGGGAAATGTCCTCTGAGGAAAAAGAAAAAGAAAAACAACATATTCGCTGGAAAGAAATTCACGTTTTGGTTAATAAATATTTTAGTGATGTATTATTGAACAAAGCTGAAGGTGGACCTGGGCGTGAGTATTTTGCAAAACGTGGCCTAGATACTGATGATATCAAGAAATTTTATTTGGGCTATGCGCCTGACAAATGGGATGGACTCATTAATGAACTGGGTTTGCAGGGAGTAAAGCCTGAAGAACTGGAAGAATGCGGTCTAGTGCTTAGGAGAAGTGGTTCGGGAAATGAAACTGGCTATTATGATCGGTTTAGGAACAGAGTGATTTTTTCAATTTTGGATGTTAGGAATAGTCCAGTTGCATTTGGAGGTAGAGTGCTGGATGATTCGAATCCCAAATATCTAAATTCGCCTGAAACACCGTTTTTCCACAAAGGCAAGAATCTTTACGGAATCAATTATGCAGTTAAAAGAATTAGAGAAGATGGATACGCACTTCTTCTTGAAGGGTATATGGATGTTATATCCGTTCAGAAGGTAGGATTGCTTAACACAGTGGCCTCTCTTGGCACTGCGTTGACAAGAGATCAGGTGAAGTTGTTAAAAAGATATACTTCAAGGGTAGTGATAGGATATGATTCAGACAGTGCAGGGGTACAAGCAACAATTAGAGCTGGAGGTATATTGCTAGATGAAGGTTTAAGAGTGGAGGTACTTTCCTTAAATGATTCTAAGGATCCTGATGAGTATCTTTCCAAACATAGTTCTGAGGAATTTAAGCAGGAAATTGATAAGGCTACAACGTTTATAGAGTTTAAATACAAGATTTTGATTGAAAAAGATTTTCCGAGTTCTATCCCTGATAAAGCAGAAATAATTAAAAAGTTGGCTCCAGATATCCTGAAAATAAGCAGCCCGGTTGAAAGGGAAGGCTATGAAAGGTTTTTGAGTCTTGAAATGGGTTTGACTTTGGAAGCTGTACATTATGAGATAAGTAGTCACAGTAAGTATAAGCGAGAAAACAAAGGCAATAGAGAATATTTTTTTCAAAAACAGGATATTTCTGTAAAAAATAGAAATAATATTAGAGGTAAAGAAAACATTCCTAATTTACCAACTGTTCAACAGGGTGGCTTCAGGGCAGAGCAAGTAATTTTGCGTATTGTGTTGGAAAATCTGAATTTCATAGATAAAGTTAGAATAGAGTTGGGAGAAGATTTTTGGTCATTAAAGGAACATAAGTATATTTTTGATAATCTTTCCGAAAAAGGATTGATTTTCTCTGAAATCAGTGATGATTTTTATCAAAAGGTGCAAAAGAGTCTTGCGGCGATATACCAAATTGACATAGATTTTGAAAAAGCGCAGATAATGATTGATGATTGTATTGATTCAATAAATTTTGTGCAAAATAGAAAAAAAATAGAGGATTTGCAGGCTAAGATGATAAGCTTGGAAAAGTCCGGGGATGTAGCTAGTGCTATGGATTTACTTAGGGAGATAGGAGAGCTGTTAAAACGTGGTGAAAAGTAACAAAAAAAGAAGTAAAACGAATTGCCCGATGGAAGGGGGAAATTCGGTGAGCATAGAAGAACAGCAAAAACAAGATATTGCCAACATGATTGAACTAGGAAAAAGCAAAGGAAATCTTACTTATCATGAAATAGGAGATGCTTTGCAAAAGATTGACCTTTCAGAAGATCAGATTGAAGAAGTGTATGAGCAGCTGACTACAATGGGAATTGAAATTATTGATGAAACAGTTGCCCAGATAGGTGACCATAAAACATCTAAAGGTGATTCTGATGAAGGGGAAACAGAGATTGACCTTTCCATACCTGAAGGGGTTGGTATTGATGATCCTGTTAGAATGTATCTTAAAGAAATTGGCAGGGTACATCTTTTGACTGCTGCAGAAGAAATAGATTTGGCAAAGCGGATGGAAGCCGGAGAAGAAATGGCAAAGAGGCGTCTTGCCGAGGCTAATCTAAGGCTGGTAGTAAGTATTGCAAAGCGTTATGTTGGAAGAGGTATGCTTTTCCTTGACCTTATTCAAGAAGGTAATTTAGGCTTGATTAAAGCTGTAGAAAAGTTTGATTATCGTAAAGGATACAAATTTAGCACATATGCAACCTGGTGGATTAGACAGGCTATTACTAGGGCAATTGCTGACCAAGCTAGAACGATTAGAATTCCAGTTCATATGGTTGAGACGATAAATAAGCTCATTCGAGTTAATAGACAGCTTCTTCAGGAACTTGGCAGAGATCCGCTTCCAGAAGAAACTGCTGGGGTAATGGAAATATCAGAAGAACGAGTAAGAGAGATTCTAAAGATTGCCCAAGAACCAGTGTCTTTGGAAACACCTATTGGAGAAGAAGAAGATTCCCATCTAGGTGATTTTATACCTGATGAAGATGCACCTGCACCTGCAGAAGCAGCATCCTTTATTCTTCTTAAAGAGCAGTTGGAGGAAGTTCTAGAAACTCTTACGCCAAGGGAAGAAAAGGTTCTTCGTTTGCGTTTTGGTCTTGATGATGGTCGTACTAGAACTTTGGAAGAAGTAGGACAGGAATTCGGAGTTACTAGGGAAAGAATAAGGCAAATTGAGGCTAAGGCATTGCGCAAACTTCGTCATCCTAGTCGTAGCAAAAAACTTAAAGATTATCTTGATTAGTGTTTTTTAAAAGTTGTTGCATTTTAATTTAGATTAATGTAGATTAATGCAGTTTTGTATAGCATAATATATGTATTGTAACTTTTTCAAACAGAATACCTTGATATAAAAAAGTTTTATTGTTATTAAGGTATTTTTAGTAGTCCCTAAAATGCTAAGTTTAAAAAAACAAAATATTGCCAACATTGAGTTAAATTATACAGTTTTTAGGCCTAAAAAAAAATATTAAGAAATACTAAATAATCGCTTGACCGTAGCCTGATAATTACGTATAATGTACTTCGCTGGCATTCCTCGATAGCTCAATGGTAGAGCGATCGGCTGTTAACCGATAGGTTGTAGGTTCGAGTCCTACTCGGGGAGCCAATTATTTAGGGCCTATAGCTCAGCGGTAGAGCGGCCGGCTCATAACCGATTGGTCCCTGGTTCGATCCCAGGTGGGCCCACCAATTAACATTTTAAATCTTTTATCCTAATAGTTTAATAATGAGCTAACAAAAATCCTTCAA
>JBAYAL010000095.1:0-6116 GCA_041669825.1 Eubacteriales bacterium
CCTGCCGTAGCCCTTCTTGCCTCAGGTATTGGTACTATTGTTTTCCTACTTATTACAGAGAGTAAAATTCCTGCTTACCTTGGTTCGTCTTTTGCTTATATTGGAGCCCTTACTTACTTTATTAAAGATCAAAATAACCCACAAGCTGCAATGGCCGGAGCTTTAACCATTGGAATTATTTATATTGTTATATTTTTTATTATGTCAGCTATTGGAACAGAATGGATTCACAAAATTGTTCCTTCGGTAGTTGCCGGACCAGTTGTCGCTATCATCGGACTAAGTCTTACTCCTGTTGCTACAGGTATGGCTTCACAAAACTGGTATATAGCAATTTTCACTTTGGCAGTAGCTGTATTATTCTCAATTTACGCCAAAGGATTTTTGAAGATAATTCCTATTTTAGCTGCAATAATTTTTGGTTATATTGCTTCAGCTATAGCTGGTATCATTGATTATTCCGGTATTCAAGCAGCAATGGGTAATTTCTTTGTCTTCCCCGTCTCCTTTGGACCAGAAAGAATACCTACTTTCGACAAAACAGCAATCTTAATGTTTGCACCCCTGGCGTTTGTAACAATAATTGAGGACCTAGGTCATATGATTGTACTTGGAAACATCACTCATTCAGACCCTATCCGCACTCCAGGTTTCCAAAGAGTAATGTTAGGAAACGGATTAGCAACTGGAATTGGAAGTTTCCTAGGTGGGCCACCGCTAACCACCTATGGTGAAAATATTGGAGTACTTGCTGTAACTCGTGTTTATAGCACCTTTAATCTCTGGGTAGCAGGATTCATTGCCATAATATTAAGTTGTGTTAACCCTCTTCAGGCAGCAATCATGTCAATTCCCACAGCAGTAATGGGTGGAGTATCGATACTCCTCTTCGGTATGATTGGAACTACAGGGCTTAGAACTCTTATCGAAGCGCACGTAGACTTTTCAAAATCCAAAAACCTACTTATTGCTTCCATAATATTCGCAGTAGGTATTGGAGTTAGTAACCACGGCGTTGCTTGGGCTACCTTAGTAGGTATTATCTTGAATCTAGTTCTGAAGGAACAAGAAGAAGCCTAAATATAAATGTAAGTTTAATAAAGAGCTTAAGTGTCAAAAATAGCTAAGGATAGCTTTTGCTTCGTGAATACACAATATATACGCTTTAATACTCCTCGTCATAAACTTATATAATATGTAATTTCTGCAAAATGAGCTTTTGACATCCTAACCACAAATAAAAAGACTGTTTTAATAGACAGTCCTTTTATTTATTAATACAGAACATTATTAACAATAAATATACCTCTTTATTTATCTTCACTTTTTCTATTAAAATTAATAATATTTATTTTCTAAATTATATACTATCAACAGCATGAAATATCTAATTTCATGCTGTTGCCTATGTTACTATGGCTTTTAGAATTGCAATGTTCTTCATAAATGTTGTCCAACTCAAGATCAAAAGTGTAAAAGATAATTAATTTAAATAATTTTTATGCAATTATTTTTACGGACTTTATTCTATATCTACATATCCCTCCGGGTGTCTGCACATCAATTTCTTCGCCAATTTTTTTCATCAACAATGCCATCCCCACAGGTGACAAAAATGATACTTGGCTATTTCCAATTTTGTTCTGATTTGGATCAACTATCCTAAATTTACATATTTCATTATCATCCATATCTTCAACTTCTACTTCACTATTAACAGTAACAAAGGGAGAGCCCTTAGACTCTTCAGTAAGATTATTTGAATTGTTTATGACCTTACTGATCATTTCAATATATTTTTCTATTACCTCTATCAATTTTTCTCGATCTTTACAAGGTTTACGATATTTAGCATCTACAATATCGCGTTTATTATTTTTCAGGTACTCTAATTGATTATTAAGTTCTTTAAAGACATCTCCAGATATTAAATAATTACTCATATTACACTCCTTCTCTTCAAGCCCTTAAATACTAGCTATTTTTGTAATACTATGAGGTGCTTCGCCATGTGAACAGCGAAACACCTCATTAAAATAAGTATATTAATTAATCTATAATTTGTCAACAATGTTTAATATTAACTTTTAGATATTATTCTACATAACTATATTTATTATTTTATTTTTGTATATTTTATGCCTGTTTTCATAATTTAGGGAATTTTTTCATTATTACTTCTACTTTTCAATACAAAAAACATACTGCTTTTCTATATCTTTCTTCAATTAGAATACTTATAATAACTGATGAACAATTTTGAAAGGAATTCTTTAATATGATTATTATTTTAAAAATGATCGCTGTTCTTCTGGTAATGATTTTCCTTATCAGAAAACGTTTTAGTTTTGGCAACGCTATGTTAGCAGCAAGTTTACTACTTTTTCTACTTACCTCTCCCAAACTCCAAAACCTTCTTTTAGCATTCTCAAATACGTTTCAATCTTCAGGCACTTGGATACTTATACTTTCCATGTACCTAGTTATGTGTCTCGAATATATCTTACGCACAAGCGGCTTATTAAAAGATTTTGCTTCCTCTGCTAGGAAACTCTTTGGAGGAAGCGATAGAGCTCTACTTGCATTTATGCCAGCTTTTCTAGGATTTCTTCCATCATATGGCGGTGCAATTTTCTCTGCACCATTAGTAAAAGAATCCGGCGCACGCTATAAGCTTACTCCTGAACATAATTCCACCATTAATTACTGGTTTCGTCATGTCTGGGAATTTACAAATCCAATTCTTCCTGCTTTTTTAATGGCTGGTCAGATAACCGGAATTCATGCTGGGACACTTATCAAAAGCCAAGCGGTCTTTACCTTGACTATGATCCTCTTAGGCACCACTGTACTCCTTACAGGCAAAAGATTTAAACTTCCTGCAAAACCACACATTAGTACAGAAATAAAAATCGACAATACCAAAACATCTAATATTTCTTATCGTTCCATTCTCTTATCTGCTGGCCCCATTTTTCTAAATGTTCTTTTAGTTGTCATTTTTAATCTAAATACAGCTTTATCCATGGGACTGGTTGTTTTAGAAATGATAATAATACTTAAATTCAGAAAAGGCGATACCATCTCCATGTTAAAATCAGCCTTTGATTTTAACATTCTGTGGGGATTAGCCGTAATCATGTTTTTCCAACAAATACTACTTACCACTGGAACCATTGACCAAATTACTTCCTTATTCCAAAGTTCTGGAATACCCCTTGAAGCAATAATTGGCCTGACAGCGTTCAGTATTGGTCTACTAACTGGTTCACCACAAGGGTTTATTGCTGTAACATTCCCCATTATTGCAGCAGTATCTCCCGGTAATCTAAATCTGATAGCAATTGGCTATGTTACTGGATTGGCAGGAAGTATGTCTTCACCTGCCCATCTGTGCCTACTTGTTACTATTGAATATTTTAAGGCTGACTTTCTTAAAACTCTCTTACCTGTTCTAGTAATGGAATTTATAATGGTTTGTTTTGTTTATTTTTATACAATGGTTTTTCTACCTGTATTGTTTTAAATAGCTGTTTTATCACCACTACTGGGCAAATATAGGTTCCCATCCTTTTCTCCTCTATCCTGCAAATCAGATATTCCAATGTTACCAGAACACTCACCTGATTTGCACCCAAACCAGCCTTTCAGGCCTAGATATATATAGCTACTCTGCTGATTTATTCCTCTAATTATTAAATGATATATTCTGGTTTCACTTGACACATTGGCTTTTATGTGTTATCTGAAAGTTATAGTGTTTTTTGTTATTGTATTTTTAGAGTTTAAAGTATCCTAACATAGGCTTGTTGTAAGGAGAAAAAATGGAAGAATTATCTCAGTTAGAAATTATGAAAAAGTATAAAACATTAGGTAGCAGAATAGCTGTTCTTTATCGAATGGATCGAAATTTCTATGCTAAAAAATTATCAGAATATGGTTTGGGTACCAGTGATCTGGCTGTGCTACTTCAAATAAGTTATTTCAATGAATTAAGTCAGGATCAAATCAGTACTAATATTATTATAGATAAAACTAGCATATCGAAAATAACCAAGAAGCTTTTAAATATTGGATATATTTATATGGTACGTGATAAAAATGATAAAAGAGTTCACAGATTAGGGCTGACTTTAAAAGGACAGAAGGTAATACCTGTTCTGAAAAAAGTAACTAAAGAATGGATTGAAATATTAGTTAAAGGATTTAAAGAAGAAGAAGTAGAAATGGTTTGTAGTATTTTGGATAAAATTATAGAAAATGTATCTGAATATCAAGTTGTAGAACAGGATTAAGTTTGCTTAATCCTGTTTATTTTTTAAATATTGTTATAAACTTTTTGCATAGACTACCTAATGATACAGTATTTTTTAATAATGCGTCATTAAGTAGTCTGTGTTTCTTTGATAAAAGGTTCATTAAGTAATGTAATAGAATTATTATATGAATGATAATATAAACAAGCATTTATTTTTCTACATTTTAGTATCTGAATTGAATAGTATTTTTTTAATTGAATAATAGTTGACAATTCAACTATTATTAAGTATATTCTAAATAGTTGAACTGCCAACTATTTTATTGTCTGGTTATTTCCTTCAATTTAAATTTTTATGAATTAAATACTTTGTGCGTTAATTAAAATATCTTTAATATATCTATATTTTCCAAAATTATAGTAGCTAAAGGGGGGTGAAGGAATGAATAAAAACATGGATGTATATGAAGTTTCCCAAGAAATTACAGATACCTGTGGCTTTTTATCGATGCTTTTAAATAAGAAACCATCAGAAGAACTGATAGAACATTTGCGTAAAAATTGTTTAGAAACATTGCCGTCTACGACAGATGAGAATAATAATGATGGTTTAACACAAGGATCATCTTTAATTCTTAAATATATTGAAGAAACAAAAGAGGAACATTTAGCAGAAGTTGCTCAGGAACTGGCGGTAGATTGGACAAGATTGTTCAGAGGAATTGCTCCTGGATATGGCCCTCTTCCCCCATATGAAGCAGTTTATATTGGGAAAGATAGTCAGGAAAGATGTACGCAAATATTTCTGGAATTAAACAAGGAATATTCCTTACATGGTTTATCAGTAGATTGTTCGTGCTCTAGGCCGGATTACGTGGGAGTTCAGGTTGCTTTCTTGCATTATCTCTGTAAACATGAAATTGAACTTCTTAATCAGGAAAATTATAAAGAAGCTCAGAAAATCAAGACGTACTATACCAAGTTTGCAACTGAACATTTAGATAAATGGATCGTTGTTTTCTGTAAAGAGGCTGAAAAATATGCTAAAACAGATTTTTTCAAGGGTTTGTTAAAGTTTTTACCTGAGTTTGTCTTAAAACTGACAGATGATAGGTAATAAATTTTTTTTCAAATTTAAATTTCATGTGAGAAGGGGGAAAATAAATGGATAAAAACAATGCACCGGGTAGTAAAGGTATATCCCGGAGAAGTTTCCTTAAAGGTTCTGTTGGTGTTACAGCACTTGCTGTAATGGGAAGTGGATTAACATCTTATTCAGTTTTTGCTGGAACCGATTCTACGGAGACAGTAAATGGTACAGAATACGTAAACGGATTTTGTGATGGATGTCTTTACAAAAAATGCAGAACAACTTACAAAATTGAAAATGGTGTTCTTATTAGTTCTGATGGTCATCCTGAGGGTATCTATAATAAAGGTACTTTGTGTGTTCGAGGACAAGCTCAGGTTATGAACCTCTACAATCCTTGGAGAGCAAAAACACCACTAAAACGTACAAATCCTGAAAAAGGACTTGATGTGGATCCAGGCTGGGTAGAAATTTCTTGGGAAGAAGCTCTGGACACTACAGCTAAAAAAATTAAAGAAGTTATGGATAAAGATCCACGTGAATTTGTTATGTTTTCCGGGTTTGGTGCTTATCATTCATTATATATGAGGGCTTTTACGTCAGCTGTAGGATCTCCTAATGTAATTTTTGCTCCAGGATGTTTTTGTTCAGCTCATTCCGGTTCTGAAATATTGCACGGATCTTTCTTAGAAAATCCAGACTCTAAGTATTGTAAGTATAGGATAGATATTGGAAGAGGAGGGGCAAATGCAGGTTCGGCTGACGGAG
>JBAYAL010000096.1:0-6087 GCA_041669825.1 Eubacteriales bacterium
GTAATATTCTAATCATATTATATTTTTCTTGCTATTAGAATCAATAAATATTTCATTTATAGTGGCTCTTGTTCTCGCTGAAGCCATAAGACTAAAACAATTTTTAAATAATTGTATAACCCCTTCCACGCTTCGGCAATCACATTTGTATTGCTGTTTGCCCAGGCAGGGCTTCCGTTAAACACTATAAATTTCCTTTTCACAATAATTGATAGAACAATCCATGCTACTTATCCCCCTGTTTCCTTTTAGAAAATGCGGAATGAATCTTTTGGTAATCTGAACTGAAAAACACGCATTCTTTAATACAAATCTTACATGGTGTATCGCCTACGGCAGCAAAAGAAACAGGTGTAATGCTAAACTCTTATCCACGTATCAGCTTCCAAATATCGATTAAAGGGGATACGAAAATGGATTATTGTATTAAAAAAAAGAAGCTCTTCGGATTGTAGGAGTATACCTGAACAAAGATCCGCAAAATTACGAATTTGAAGTCTGGCTTCCCATTGTGAAAAAGAACTAAGCAAGCTAAAGCATAATATATCACAAGTATACCTCAACTAATAAAAACAGGCTGACATATCGTCAGCCTGTTTTTTTATTTTATGCTGTTCCTCTGCTACTCATACCGCTAATTGAACTCCCCGTCCCATACCGGCATATTGGAAATCTACTTTTCCTCCACAGCTAGCATATAAATAAAGATTTGTAATCCCCTGAGATACTTTATTTCATACTTTTTTCACTTGAATACTAATAAGTACATTTATATGTCTATCTTTTTCTTTAACACTAACGAAATTAAAATTAAAATGATTCCTATAATAAATAACCCCAGATACATAAATACCTGAAATGGTCCGCTTCCAAAGCTACTAAACGGGTATGGCCATTTATAATCCATATATATCGTTCATAATTGCCGTGAATGAGCCAGTATAAAGCTATAGGGCTTAATATTAAAATTGTCCCTAATCCTGTTAATATGTTAGATAACATTTTTCCAAAAATACGCTTTATCATGTGGGCACTTCCTTAATAAATAAGTTATGTATTAAATAGATTAAGATTTTTCCTTCAAAATTTTCATCTTGCAAGTCTTTTTCTAAGTCATATAAATAAGAATAAAAACTTTCAGAAGAAATACCAATTACAAGCGCACTATACGGTTTTTTAGAAGATTTTTCTATTATATAGGGCCTCATAATCGTCACTCCAATCCTAATTACACAATACATAATACTTGTTAATAATTGAAAGGGCCTCTCTAATAAGAATAGCGGCATCTTGTTTATTTTCAATAGTTCTTGTTGTATCTACTTCGCCTAATGGTGTATCCCAATGAAATAAACTGTGTCTATTTGCATGATAAAAATTATAGGTATTATTTATATAGCCTACCATATTATTATCCGATATTGAATTAGAATATGTATCTTCAAATGTAAAAGTACCATTAATTGGATAAAAACAAGAAATCCTATCCTTTTCAAGAAGAATACCCATTGATAATAAAATAATCTTAAAATGTCCTTCTAATGCTCTTAATACAGGATGTAAAAGATAAGAAAAATCAAACATATCTCCAGTATAATTAAGATTGTAGATTGATTGCAGCAATGACTTTTTCAATATTAAACTAATTGTATCCGAAACATTTGGTAAATATATGAGATATTGTTCTTCTACTTTATCTTTCTCTACCTCAACTTTATAACAAGTGTTTAAGACAGGTGTAATATCATCAATGTCTAAAAGCTGAGTAATATAAGAAACGAAAGCATTAAACAAATTACGGGGACTTCCTTGAATAATAGTTTTGCCAGAAGCTAAGAAAGACTTAACTGTTAATCTATCCTTACCTCTCTTTGCATGAAAAATTGTTTCATTATCATTTTCATTACGATCAATCTTAGCACCTTCCATTTCTTCAATAATTATATCAAATATCGTAGAAATTCACTTTATCACCCTGCTTAATTTGCTTTGTATTTATTAAGGAAGGTACTCTAAAATAAATAGTCGTTTTATCAAATGATATAAATCCAGCTTTACCATTTTGTAAAATATTTTTTACAGTCCCTTCACGAGATTCCATTAATTTTTTTATTTCTTTTAACCAAAAGGTTCTCAAATTATCCAAAGAAGGGAACTCGTGATTATTACTTAATTCACTAATGAATGATTCAAGCCTTGAAGAAATTGTCCAACCTTTATCTTGTCTAACCTTTTTTTCAAAGAGGAAATTATATAATGAGTAATCTGTATTACCGTTCACATCAGTCGGGCGCAGGAAAAGAATTGTGTTGACCTCCGAGATATCGACTCCTTCATTGCATAGGTCGACAACAAAAATAAAGCTCACTTCTCCTTCCGCCAGCTTTTTCTTGGCTGAATTTCTCTCCTCGTTCCTGGAATCAGCAGACCTTATCATACTTGATTAATCTGTCTGCAGAGACAGCTAATTCCTTCCTGAGAAGCTTATTGATGAGTTGTTCGTAGGCCACTGAATATATCATGATTATCTCCAAATCGAATGGCACACCATCTTTTTTACTTTATTTTTTAATTTTTCTTCCTAAATAATCATAAAGATTAGTCAGGAAGTTTTGGTGTGCTGTGCTTTATATATAAAAAATAAAATTTCTAAAGGTATCTTTAATTTGTTTTACTTCAAAAAATTATCTAGAGACTATTTATTTCCATAATATTTCATATTTTATTTATAATTCTCTTTTATTTTCTTAATTCCTGTTATATTCGGAAAATTTTTCTAATTTTATAGAAAACTCTTTTACCATCTTTATTTTTCTTTTATCCATCATCAATAGGTTAGATCACAAAAAAGCACTTCTTGCGAAGTGCTGTATGTTATTGATCACATTTATAGTTTTTTGAATTATGATATCTTCGAAAACAATTACATCTTTTCCACAAGCTGAATTTTTAAGCCGTTCTGATCTTGCACAAAGAAAAAGCGGACATGAGGATTAGGGTGAAAGAGTCCGCTGTAAATGTTCAGCCCTTTTTCCTGGACTAAAGCTATTGTTTCATCAAGGGATTTGACTTCGAAGCCCAACGATATGGATTGCCCCATACTTACTTCCTTGTTTTGTTCATCATAAAAAGCTCTATTTTGGTCTCTCGACCTCCCAGAAAGACTATCTCTTTCCCTGGCCCTGCCGAAAATCTTCTGTCTACAGTTAATCCAACAATTTTTGTATAAAAGGCTGAAGATTCCTCCATCCTCCTACTCCTGACCGTTAATGTAGTCCAACAAAACTTCATGAAAATATCTTCTTTTCGCTGTCAAATCGTTTTGCAGGATAAGAATTATTTCAGCATTATTATCCTGGTATTATTATAACATTTCAAAATAAGTCTTCCCATCCTGAGCGCTAAACCGATGTTTAAAGTTATTTATTTATTTTTAGTTATAACTTTGGTTAAAAATTTACCAAAAGTTGTTACTGCAATTTTTTTGAAAATGTTTATATTACACTTAAGGTAGTATATATCACCGCTCCAGCCTTTTTCTTCCCAATATTCGCTGTCTATACCACCTAATCTATTTGCAAGTACCTTTTGAATCTGAAAATTCTTGAGAGCAGCAAAGGAAGGTTTATAATCTTCCTTCTTCAGGTTAAGAAGTTTAATGAAATTTTCACATTCACTTTGTTCGATTTTATTATCTATATTTCTGATTGATCTGCCAATCCTGCCTGCATTAACACCGCCCCACTGAATAACCACTCTCTCTAAATATTTTAAAGTTTCTTTTAATCCAGAACCTTTGGTTGTTGCTATAACCAGAAATGGTTTACCATAGACCTCCGGACGATGAAACCACTTGCAGGTCCTATCCAGAAATGTCTTTAACTTACCGGACACATTTTCCAAATAAACTGGCGAAGTTAAAATTATTCCATCCTTCGATTTTATTTTTTCCATAATGTCCAATACATCATCTTTTATTACGCATGTCCCTTTAATCAAACAATGTTCACAACCGATACAGTCTTTTATCTCATAATCAAAAAGGTTTATTATTTCTACATCGATATTATCTTTTTCTAATATTTTCTTAACTTGAACGATGAGACCATACGTATTTATTTTTCTATTGCTTGAATTTATGGCAAGTACCTTCAGCATATATAATAACATCCTTCGGTTTTAGATTTATTCTACCTTTGACAGACTGGCTTTCACCATTACTATCTGTGATTAATTTATTATTATTCCTCTTAATCCCAAAACGGAAATCAGATTCTTTATACCCTCAGTTTTCAGCTATATTCATTTTTCTAAATTAATTTACTTATTAACATATCACATTTTGAAATTATACTAAGTTTATATAGCTCATAAGTTAATAACTATATGAATTAACTTAATTAGCACTATTTACAGGAGGTCATATCTTATGAAAATCGCCTTACCGTCTCGCAATAATTTAATCGACAGTCATTTTGGACACTGTGAGTATTTCACTGTATTCACAATTGACGACGATAAAAAAGAAATACTTGCTCAGGAGACTATCGCTTCCCCGGCAGGCTGTGGCTGCAAATCAAATATTGCCCAAATACTTGCGGAAATGGGTGTAAAATATCTGCTTGCAGGGAATATGGGTGATGGTGCTGTAAATATTTTAAACAATTGCGGGATAGAAGTCGTTAGAGGTTGTTCGGGAGATGTAAAAGAAGTAGCACTTAATTGGCTAAAGGGATCTGTTATAGACTCTGGAGAATCATGCCGTGAGCATGACTGCCACAATGATTAGTTAAGGTTTTTAAAAAGGTTAAAACCCAATCCAACCTCACCTCCGGGACAGTTGGTCGTTTTATTGTCAAATACGGCTATTTTTCCTTTGGCTACAAGATAAGCCGCCCAGGCTATGCTTAGATACCCCCTAAGTAGACAAGATAAATAACCAAAATCTACTTAGGAGGTATCATATCAAACAAGGTGCTGTTTTGCTAATTATTGTGAGCAGCCCAACAACTACTTTTCTGTAGCCATTCCCAAGGCATCAAGCAGTTCTGTCTCTGTGATACCAAGTGTTTCAGCTGCTGCGGCAAAGTCCGGCGCTCCTTGATTAGGATCACCTAATGCGTCAATAAGTACTTCTTCTGTTATACCTAACTGTTCAGCAGCAGAAGCTGTATCAATCATTTGCTGTCCCCCTTGTCCATCTTGGGGCGCACCCGGAGCTCCTTGTTCAGGGGGTACTTGTCCTTCTTGTTGACTACCTGTTACCTCTTGCTTGGGGCCAATTTCTTCTGATGTGACCTTACTTCCTGCACTACATCCAACAAGGCTCACTATTAATAGAGCGCTAAGCATTAGATAAATAATTTTTTTCATTTTCCACCTTAACCTTTCTACACATTTTAGTTCAAATTGTTCTATTAGTTTCCTCAGTTGCTACAATTTATCTTATTCCACCTTTAAATCATTGCAACTGGTTACGTATACTATATTTTTATGATCTGTTTTTTAATCCGCATCAGAACCGTCTGCCAGTCGATTTATTTTTTTCTTCCGTGATTTGACCGTTATTCATTCCAGTTTGTGTGCTTAGAATCAAGTTTCTCCTTAATCCGCCTCACTTTCCAATTGAATTCACATTTAGTATAAATTGCTAACTTGAAATCTGCCTGAAGACCGTGTGTTTTTTGTGTGAAAATTTTATGCACAGTCTACAGGGCATTAACATTTTCCCACAATAAAAGATGACTTCATTAGTGTTTCTCTGGACACTAATGAAGTCATCTCAAGCAGTATCATTTTAACCTCAACAACTATTTAACTCTCCTCAAATAATTTACCTGTTTTCTCTTTTTTGAAGAATGAGTTATATTTTCTCATTTTTGTATAGTTTACTTTTACGCCGTATTGACCAAAATCCATATACTATTACTATTAATAAAGCAATCAAAAAATACAAGAATTGCATAAATATCACGATTTCATTATCAATTTATCTTTAATTTCCTTCCATGCAGAAATTTTCTATATTAAATTGCGGAACTGTTTTATTCTCAGGTGGTTGTAACCTCTTTAAAATTCTCTCTTTAA
>JBAYAL010000097.1:0-6063 GCA_041669825.1 Eubacteriales bacterium
ATCTTTTATAACAACTAGGTCCCCTGGTCGAAATGCCTTATTAATTCCACCTGCCGCATTAGTTACAACCAACCCACCAATACCAAGCGTCTGCATAACCCTTACTGGAAAAGTAACTTCATGCATCTCATATTTTTCATAATAATGAAAACGTCCCTGCAGTACCATAACCTGCTTATTGCCAAGTTTTCCAATAACCAATTTTCCTGAGTGGCCTTCTACTGTTGAAACAGGGAAATGGGGGATTTCTTTATAAGAAATTACATTTTTTTCTTTTACTAAATCCGCAAAAGCACCTAACCCGGAACCCAAGATTATTCCAATTTCAGGAATAACTCCTATCTCCTCTAGTAAGAAATTTCTGGCATCAGCAAGTTTCAAACTTAATTCATGTTCAGTAATCATCTTAATATTCCTCCTTTATTTCCTGTAAGAAACTTATCCCATTAGGCAAAGAATCGATTCCCAAATACTGTGCTATTGTTGCCCCTATATCAGCAAATGTTGAGCGTACTCCCAGATTCACACCCTTCTTAAGCCTTTTGCCATAAACTAAAAGCGGAACATATTCCCTCGAATGATCTGTACTAACAGTGGTTGGGTCACAACCATGGTCGGCAGTAATCATAAGCAAATCTTCATCTTTTAAAGCAGCTAGTATTTCTGGAAGTCTGCTATCAAATTCTTGCAAAGCCAAGGCATAACCCTCAACGTTATTTCTGTGACCAAAGAGCATATCAAAATCAACAAGGTTAGACATTATAAGACCTTCGTCATCACGTGCTAAATACTGCAAAGTCTTGTCTATCCCATCCATATTCCCCTTAGATAATAAATATTCTGTTATTCCTTTTCCAGCATAAATATCATTGATTTTCCCTACTGCTAGAACACTTTTACCACTCTCTATTATCCTGTCCAATACTGTTTTTTCAGTCGGTTCTATTGAAAAATCATGTCTGTTTGTTGTTCTGTAAAAATTTCCTTCTTCTCCCAAAAAAGGACGGGCAATAACTCTTGAAACCTGTAAGTCTCCAACAAGCATTTTTCTTGCCTTTTTACATATATCCATAAGTTCATCAAGAGGAACAACTTCCTCATGTGCAGCAATCTGTAATACAGAATCAGCAGAAGTATAGACTATTGGACTCCCAGTCTTAATATGTTCACTTCCCAAAAGCTGAATAATCTCTGTACCAGACGCCACAATATTCCCTATTACTTTCCTTCCTATTTTTTCTTCAAACTTAGAAATAAAATCTGCTGGAAAACCTTCTGAAAAAGTCGGAAACTTCTTTTTTACGATTATTCCAGCCATTTCCCAATGACCTGTTGTTGTATCCTTACCCTTTGACATTTCCGCCATTTTTCCATAGTTAGCCTCTGGCTCCATAACTTCTGGAAAATAAGGAATTTTAGCAATATTTCCAAGTCCAAGCTTCTGTAGATTAGGCAGTTGAAGGCCTCTAATTTGAAGGGAAATATTTCCAAGTGTATTACTCCCTTTATCTCCATAATCTGAGGCATCCGGTAGTTCACCTATTCCAACGCTATCCATTACTATAATTATTGCCCTTTTTGTCAATTTTATCTCTCCTTTTCTGCTCTTGGATGTGCTTTTTTAAAAACATCCAATAATCTTTTTTTTGAAAGATGAGTATATATTTGAGTAGTAGAAATATCTGCATGCCCTAGTAATTCCTGAACAGAACGAAGATCAGCACCATTATCAAGCATGTGAGTAGCAAAGCTATGCCTCATAATATGTGGATAGATATTTTGATCAACACCATGCTCCTTAGCCCAGGTTTTTAATATACGCCATACTCCCTGTCTAGTAAGAGCTTTCCCCCTAAAGTTCAAAAATAATGAATCTTTTTCTTTTATTGTCAATTTTTTATTCTTAGAAAGAAGAAATTGTCTAGAATTTTCGAGGTACTCACTTACTGCAGTTACAGCAGGATCCCCTAAAGGAACAATCCGTTCCTTATTTCCCTTGCCTCTGCACCGCAAATATCCAACATCCAGTGAGACATCATTTAAACTCAATTCAGTCAGTTCGGATACTCTCAATCCCCCACCATAAAGCACTTCAACAATAGCTCGGTTTCTATAATTTAGCCTATTTTTCTTTTCATTTGAATATAGCAATTTTTCCGCAGTCTTTTCTGACATTACAAACGGAAGATTCTGTTCAAGTCTAGGAGCATTCAAATATAAAGTGGGATCATCTTTGCGCTTTCCCTCTATTATTAGATAGGAAAAATATCCTCTAATTGTAGCAGAATAACGAGCAATACTTCTTGCTGAAATACCACTTTTTTTTTCTCTAATAAAATAAGCTAATATATCTTTTGAATTACAATCGCAATAATTTTTATTGCTTTTTTCCAAATAATCTCCAAATTTTAATAAATCCCTCTTGTAACTCAAGCAAGTATTTTCTGACAGACCTTTTTCCAACTTTAATAACCCTATGTAATCTTCAATTTCATTATTATAATTTGCTGAATTTTTCATGATATTCCTCCTTTGTCTAATTTCTACACAAGGAGGAATTTTCCTTTTTTATTAATTTTATTAACAAGGTATCCTTAAAGCTTTAAATTATTCCTTTTCTTAAAATCCAAAAAAATTTACTCCCACAATTGAAAAATAGCCCTGTAGTACGCCTGCCCCTACAGCCCCAAATGAAACAACAATCGTGGCAGCGCAATAATAGAAAAATTCTTTTTTAACACTTTCTCCACTAGATTTACCTTGTATTAGAAGAAAAGAAAAAATAGTCGCCAAGCCAGCCCCAAGCAGCAAACATGGGACTGCAACAAAAGAAGGAAAAACAATAGTTAAAATGGCCAAACCAATACCCATTATTTTTTTTATCTGGATAATAAATGCTATTGTAAAACCTAGAATAAAACCCCTTGTAAATACAATTAAGTATACAAGGGGCGTTCCGATTATCGTCAGCCCCAATACCCATATTCCAGCCATAATTATTATATTATCTCTAGCAAGTTGCTGTAAAAAAGCAGATTCCAGAGTGTTTGGTTGCTCTACCAATAAATTATCTACAAATTTAGTAAGTTCAATTGTCTTTTCTTCACTTAAAGCACCAACACCTACAGCTCCAAAAAAGCTTCCAGCTAAAAATACGCATAGCAAAGTTAAATATATTATCCAGTACTGACGAACATGATCAAATATCATTTTTCTCATAAATTAACCTCCTTGAAGACTTGTCCTCCAAGGAAATAATATTCTAGATATTACTATAATATGTCAATTACTTTTCTCTACTTCATATCCCTTGTCAGCATTATTCCCAGGGCAGATTTTGCATCGCGCATTTCGCCTCTTTCAACCATCTCATATGCTTTTACATCGGAAATTTCTGTAAGTCCTAAAAACTCATCATCATCAGCTTCCAACGGATCCCATTTTAAATTATTAGCTGAATATAAATGAATAATCTCGTCTGAAAAACCAACTGAGGTGTTAAAACTCCCCAGATAATGCATATCACCAGAATATCCAGTCTCTTCACGTAATTCTCTTAAGGCACAAGCTTCCGGCTCCTCACCCCTATCAAGCTTTCCTGCTGGAATTTCTAGAGTTTCTTTTAATAAGGCATATCTATATTGTCTTACCATTAAAATGTTATTTTCCTTAAAGGGAACTATTCCAACTGCACCAGGATGATGTACTACTTCTCTTGTAGATACATTACCATTAGGAAGTTTTACAGTATCCCTATTTACTTTAATAATCCTTCCTTCAAAAATAGTCTCCTTCTTTAAACACTCTTCAAAAAAATTATTTTTATTCATTTTTACCACCTACATTAATTATTTAGTAAATCTCTCTTATTTTAGCATTATTATAAGACAAAAAAAATATTATATTATTAACTCACATTTCTAGGGAGGTAATATGCAAAAAAAAAATAATATTAATTTTTCTAATTTAATAATTACATTAACAACTATAATTTTTGCTACAACATCATTGATTACAGTAATGGTTAGTGTCACGGCTTGGAAAGAAGAAAGAGAAGCAGTCAGACCTTACTTGACTATAAACAATTCTCCCATAGTAGAATTAAATTCAAATTTATCCTTTAAATTTGAATTTAATAATGTTGGACTACATCCAGCTGCAAATCTCCATAGTCAAACTATAATAACCGAATGCACCCTCAATGAAGAGCCCTTATATACTGAACAGATTTCTCTTGTAAATAATATTCCTCAAAACACATGCTCAGAATTACTTATTCAAATAGATAAAAGCAATATTGATATAAATAATTATCCACCTCATTACATTATTATCAGTTTAAAATATAGTGATCCGATAATAAATAAAGCCCATGAACAAATAATATATTTAAAATGGGCAGGAATAACAAATAACAAAGTACAGCAAATTTATCACGCTTCTATTGACGATAAAAACAAAATAGTAGAATTTTTGGCAAAATTATAGGGCCCTTATTATCACTAATGAAGGCCCTATTTTTACAACTTAAAACATTTCAGAAATTCTAAGCTTGTCAGCAACCATTGCTATGAATTCTGAATTAGTAGGCTTTCCTCTATCTACGTTGATTGTATAACCGAAAAATTTATTCATAAAATCAATATTTCCTCTATCCCAAGCAAGTTCAATTGCATGCCTTATAGCTCTTTCAACTCTGCTTGGTGTTGTATTATACTTTTTGGCAATCATAGGATAAAGCTCTTTTGTTACAGCTCCCAACAAAGAAACATCTTTTATAACTGATACGATTGCATCTCTTATGTATTGATAGCCTTTTACATGCGCTGGAACTCCCATTTGTTGAATCATTTTTGTTACTTCAACTTCAATATTTTTAGCCGATTTAATTTGTTCCTTTTCAATTGAAGCCACTGAAATGTCATAAGGAAACATAACAGATTTTGAAATTGAAGGATTAATAGAAGAAACAATTTCAGCTCCACTAACCAATTGTCTTATTCTTTTACTTAGTGTATCTAAATCAAATGGTTTTAATATATAATAATCTGCTCCAAGCTGAACTGCTCTTTGAGTCATGCTTTCCTGTCCAAAAGATGTAAGTATAATAACTCTAGGCCGTTTAGGGACGTTTGTGAGCTTTTCCATTACTCCTAACCCATCCAAATGCGGCATAATAATGTCTAACACTACAACATCAGGTTCATCATTATTAATCATCTCTAAGGCATCATTTCCATTATATGCAACACCACTTAGAACCATATCTTCCTGTGATTGTATATATTCCTTTAAAATTTCTACAAAGTCTCTGTTATCATCTACCAACAAAACCTTGATCATATCCGACATATCAGCTCCTCCTTATTCCGTGCAATACAAATAAAATTTATATTTACTCGGATAATTCTATTTCAATACATTCCTGTATGAACACTTCGACAGTCTTTACCTAAATCCTTCTAAAAAAAACAAAATTCTTAAAATATTATGTCACTATATTTTAAAAAACCGCCCCTTTGGGCGGCAGCTGCTTTATTATCCTTCAATAAACCTGAATCTTCTAGCATGTTTTCAATAAATACGCCATATCCTCTGGCAGAATCATTTACAAAAACGTGGGTTACTGCACCTATAATTCTATTATTTTGTATTATTGGACTACCGCTCATTCCCTGGACAATCCCACCAGTCTTCTCTAATAATATTGGATCTGTTACACATATTATCATATTCTTATTATCTTTTCTATAAGTCATTACCTTTTCAATATTTATTTCAAATTCTTCTATTGTATTATCATTTAAAACCGTATATATTTTTGCGGGTCCAGTTTGTACCTCGGACTTCCAAGCGATTGGCACCGGTTGTGGATAATATGGATTGCTTACGCTCCCACTGTAATAACCAAATATCCCAGTATTTGTGTTTTTTTCGATTTCACCTGTAAAACTAGATTCAAGCATAAAAGTACCAATTTTTTCACCGGGGTCTCCCCTTTTTCCTTTTTCGATAGCATAAATACTCGATTCTACGATTTTGCCTTTGCTTAATTCGATTTTG
>JBAYAL010000098.1:0-6033 GCA_041669825.1 Eubacteriales bacterium
AAATATTCTGCAGTAAGCGGCCTGTTATGAGCCTCTTCAACCGGCTGAGCGGAATAAACTGTAGTATTGGTCTCTCCATCAGTAGCTAATAAAACAAGTTTTTTTCCTACACATCCAGAAACTTCCATAGTAAGTGCTCTCCGGCGTGTTTCTTTTCCTTCTCTAAAACTTTGTTTTGCTTTTTCTATAAGTTGATCATCATGAGTTTTAAAAACCCTATCTCCAGAATTAGCAAAACCTATATAATCCACCTGGATAGTATTTCCTGATGTAGCTGAATCCCTCGTTTTTAGGCCATTCATATCATAAATTTTATTTACCGTAATTCCCTCTCGACCTTTTCCTGTCCAAATTTCTATTCCATCTCCTAAATTGAGGTTTGCTTCAAGTTTTATACTCATTCTGCCTTCTGAAACAGAAGTTATTCTTCCAAGCTTTGTTCCCCTGTTATTGGGGCGATTAAAGCTCATCAAATCAGAACCCTGAAATCCCTTAAAATATCCTGAAGTAAAATCCCTGTTGAATATCTGAGTAAGTTCATATTTATCCTGAGTGCTGAGCTCAATTGATTTCAATGCACTACGATAAATGCGTACAGCAGTAGCTACATATTCCGGTTTCTTCATCCTTCCCTCAATTTTAAGAGAAGTTACCCCAATATTTTTAAGTTCTTCTAGGTATCCTGAGAGATTTAAATCTCTAGGACTTAGAAGATGGTCACCAACTTTGTTGTTTTCAAGCTGATTTTCTCCTTTTTTATTTACCAACTGATATGCCATCCTACAGGGCTGAGCACACCTTCCTCGATTTCCACTTCTGCCTCCAATATAACTAGACATAAAACACTGTCCTGAGTAACAAATACACAATGCCCCATGAACAAAAATTTCTACATCCATTGTTGTTTGTTCAACGATACTCTCTATTTCTTCGGCTGTCGTTTCTCTGGCAAGTATAACCCTAGAGAAACCCATTTTTTCAAGATGTTTAAGTCCATAACTATTATTTTGCGTCATCTGGGTACTAGCATGCATCTTCATCTCAGGTAAAATACTTCTAACAAGTGCCGCCACACCCAAATCCTGAATAATTAGAGCATCTACACCTATATTATACAAATTATAAAGATATTCAATCAGTTCTTCAAACTCACTATCTGCAACAATGATATTAACTGTTATATAAATTTTCACTTGGCGTTCATGAGCAAATTTTACAACTTTTTCTAATTCATCAGGGTCAAAATTTTCAGCGGATGCTCGGGCGTTAAAGCTTTTCCCACCAAGATATACCGCATCAGCGCCATTCTCTACCGCTGCCCTTAGGGCTTCATAACTTCCGGCTGGAGCGAGTAACTCCATTTTATTTCTACTAATTTGGCTATTATTATCTGTTATATTCATTCAAAATCTCCTTATAGTATCTAATTAGTTTCATTATTACTATGATTGTTATGCACAATCAACATTTGGCGCTCAAATCATATATATTGTAATTTGTGTTTCTTATATAATTATTATGTCTATCCATAGTATTTACATCCTTTTAGCAGTATACAACAACTTAATCAAGTTTTAAGTGTAACATCCATAATTACAGGTATATTCTCCTTTATTAGAAAATTCCCAAGGCCAAATCTACCAATAAATAACATTTATAAATGCATCCTAAATTCTCCCGAAAAGAAAGCACCCGAAATTACGGATGCTTATAAATTTAAACATATTATATCCTTATTCATCACATTTTTCTCCAAGCATATACATAACCGTTTTTTGCTCTTCTTTTAGTTTATATAATTCATCCGCCATATTAAGCGCAACAAGAACTGCAATCTGATGAACAGCAAGACGGGGATTTTTCAAAGCTATCTCTTTCATTCTGAAATCTATTTCGGCGGCTAAAACCCTGATATATTCTTCTGAAACATTTCCCTGTATTATGTGCTGTTCTCCAAATATTTGAACAGCTACTTTTCGTGCTTCGTCAGTCACCTTATCCCCCTCGCTCTCTAATCAACACTGCCTTTATTTTGCCTGAAACGCGAAATTTTCTATACTCACTATTTTCGCCATTCTGCGCCAAAATCCTGCTGAATTCCATCTAAAATACGAGAATTCAACGAATTAACTTCTTCATCAGTAAGCGTTCGTTCATTTGACTGGTATCGCATAGTAAACGCCAAACTTTTACGATCAGGCGGTACCGGCAGTCCTTTGTAGACATCAAAAACTTCAACTTCTTTAAGCAGATCCCCACCTAGCTCAAATATTCTATTGCTAATTGCAACTGCAGAAATATCATCAGGAACAACAACTGCCAAATCTCTCTGAATTGCAGGATATTTTGGATAAGATTTCGCCTTGAGTAAAGCAGTAGAATTATTAAACAAAATAGCAAAATCCAATTCGAACAATATCGGTCTTACCATACCCCATACTTCATTAACTTTAGGATGCATTTCTCCTAAGAATCCCATTTTTTCACCATTTACTAAGACTT
Organism: Eubacteriales bacterium; assembly: GCA_041669825.1. GTDB lineage: Bacteria > Bacillota > Desulfitobacteriia > Desulfitobacteriales > Syntrophobotulaceae > JBAYAL01. The sequence continues at coordinate 2,503 of JBAYAL010000098.1, forward strand.
CTGCTGAGCGTCCCGGATGAAGCAACTTCAACATTTTTTCATCTTCTACTAGCCGATATTCGAATTCAACTCCACACTGTTTAGCAAGTTCAGTTAAAATACCTTTTACATAGAAAAAGTCATAACTTATGTTTTCAGAAAGCCAATGCCTCCTCGTTTTGCCCTGAGCAAAACCTGTTATTTTCAGAACCTCATCTGGGAGTTGCTTTAAAGGCTGTTCTTTTGAATAAAAAACATTACCAATTTCAAATAATAATAAATCTATATTTCTTCTGGCAATATTACGATTAGCAATTTCTAAAATTCCAGGTACCAAAGAAGTTCTCATTACTCCAAGTTCTTCCCTTAACGGATTAATAATAGAAATAGACTTATCTTCTATACCCCAAACAATATCATGTTCTTTCTTTACAAAAGAATATGATATTATTTCATTCATTCCCAAACTAACAAGAGTCTGTCGAATATTCTTTCTGAATTCCTGTTCCATCGTCCGACGTCCCTGAGTCTGCCTACCTTCAGGTAATGTAGTTGGTATTTTATCATATCCAATAATCCTTGCTATTTCCTCTATTAAATCTACTTCAATTTTTATATCCTGTCTATAAGAAGGTACATCAACGATGTATTCACCATTTGATTTCGCTTTATATTTGAAATTCAAAGCATCCAAAACATCTCTAGCATCAATATTTGTTATTTCAAAACCAAGTACTCTAGAAGCATTTTCAAGTGAAAGCTCAATTCTTTGAAGCTCAGGAAGTTTGCATACTTTTTCTACAAAAGATACAACTTTCCCAGCACCTAACTCTTCAAGAAGTTCTGCTACCCTTCCAAGTGTAGGTACTGCCGCATATGGATTAACACCTTTTTCAAAGCGGTTAGATGCTTCAGAGCGCAATCCCAGCCTTCTACTAGTTCTACGGATACTTGATCCAAGAAAATGAGCTGACTCAAAAAATATATTCTGAGTATCCTTTGTCACTTCTGTCTCAAGTCCTCCCATAACTCCAGCTATAGCTATGGGACCGCTTTCATCAGCAATAATAAGCATATCCGTATCCAATTTTCTTTCTATCCTATCAAGTGTAACAAGTTTTTCCCCTTCTTTTGCCAACCTTACACTTATTGTACCTTTTAGTTTATCACTATCAAACGCATGAAGTGGTTGGCCCAGTTCAACCATACAATAGTTTGTAATATCAACTATATTGTTAATTGGTCTAACGCCTACTGCTCTCAAACGATTCTGCATCCATTGAGGTGAAGGTTCAATTTTCACCTCATCAACCAACAATCCAGCATATCTAAAAGAAAGATCCTCATTTTCTATCTCTATGTTCAGCTTCTCTTCTTTTGGCCAATTAGGAGTCTTCATATCTGCCCATACAGGCAAAACTGTTTTTCTACTACATAGTGTACCAACTTCCCTAGCTACATTGACCATAGCCAAACAATCGGGGCGATTAGGATATAACTCCAGTTCCAATACCCAATTATCCAGACCTGCATATTTTCTAAACTCTTCACCAACAGGAGCATCTTCTGGGAGAATAAGAATCCCCCCTTTACTTCTGTCTAATCCAATATTTTCTACTTTCAATTCTCTATCAGAACAAAGCATTCCATATGAAGGTTCCCCTCTAAGCTTACTCTTTCTTATTTTCATTCCTCCTGGAAGTTTTGCTCCTTCCATAGCAACAGGAATTCTATCTCTCACTCTTACATTATCTGCACCTGTAACAATATTTAATTCTTCCGTTCCAACATCTATAATACATATCTGCAATTTGTCTGCATTGGGGTGAGCCTTTATTTCCTTTATCTCACCGATTACCACTCTGTCCAATCCTTTATCGAGATATTCAAAACTTTCTACTTCTACCCCACCACTAGTTAACATTTCTGCTAACTCTTCAGCACTCTCTTCAACATCTATATATTGACGAAGCCATTCCATACTTACACGCATTATCTTTTCCTCCCAAAATTGTAATTGCACATATAGCTTTGAACGTTATAAAAGTTAAAACTGTTCCAGAAAACGAATATCATTGTCAAACAGCAGTCTCATATCTTCTATACCGTATTTCAGCATAGCAATCCTTTCCACACCTATGCCGAAAGCAAAACCTGTCACTTCTTTGGGATTATAGCCTCCCATTTCCAGAACTCTAGGATGAACCATACCCGATCCAAGGATTTCTATCCAACCTGTCCCTTTACAAATCCGACATCCTTCTCCTCCACATAACATACAAGAAACATCCACCTCTGCACTGGGTTCCGTAAATGGAAAAAAGCTTGGTCTTAAGCGTATTTCACGCTTTTCTCCAAACATCTGTCTGGAAAAATTAAGTAATATTCCTTTTAAATCAGACATTCTCACACCCTTATCAACAAGCAAACCCTCTACTTGGTGAAACATTGGGGAATGAGTAGCATCATCATCATTACGATATACTTTTCCCGGTGCAATGATTTTAATCGGAAGTTTATGCCCTGATTTCTCCATAGTTCTTATTTGAACAGGCGAAGTCTGAGTTCTTAATAATATGTCCTCTGTAATAAAAAACGTATCCTGCATATCCCTAGCCGGATGATCTTTTGGCAGATTAAGTGCTTCAAAATTATAATAATCTGTTTCTATCTCAGGTCCTTCTGCAATTGAAAAGCCCATACCCATAAATATATCTTGCATTTCATCAACGACCATGCTTAGTGGATGCTGATGCCCCCTAGTCATAGCAATACCAGGCAGACTAATATCCACACACTCTTCTTTTAGTTGCTTTTGAAGATTATAGTCATCCAATTCATTCATCTTTTCATTCCAAGCATTTTCAAGATTAGCTCTAGCTTCATTTACAATCTGACCAAATTGAGGACGTTCAGCTGAACTCAAAGTGCTCATCTGTTTCATAATTGCTGTTAACGACCCCTTTTTACCCATCACCTTTACTTTTAAATCCTGAATATCTTCTTTTGATACAAGTTTTTGTAATTGTTTAATTGTCTCTTCTTTAATTCTTTGTACTTCTTCCCTCACAATATTCACCCTTTCCAAATTAATAACCAAATAAAAAAAACTCTCATCCCCTATAGGGACGAGAGTTTTCTCGCGGTACCACCCTGTTTCGGCCTAATTGGCCACACTCATGTGTCAAATAACGGTTGACTACCGAAAAACTCACAAGGTGAAATTTAACCTCTAACTTTCAGAGGAGGATGTTTCCCTGGCTGACTTTCAGTCTATGGTCAAGCCTCCCTTATAAAGTAGCATTCCTTTTATCCTGATCATCGTTTTTATTATTTTTCTGTTTTTGGGAATTACATAACAGATATACTTGGGGAGAACCAGTGGCCTCAAAGGCTTTCCAGAACCAATCTTTCGAGTTCATGATCTAGCCCACCTTTCTGCCTAAGGTTCAATTTTGCAGAATATTATTTTTGTTTGTCAGAATTATATCATTTTCAACTTAACATTACAAGAAATCACCTTGTCTTCGCATTTCATAAAGGAAAATTCCG
>JBAYAL010000099.1:0-6029 GCA_041669825.1 Eubacteriales bacterium
ACGGTAAAATTAAGGTTGAATCTCCTGCTGACCTCAAAGGTGTAAAATTCCGTGTTCCAGGTGCTCAGGTATTCATTAAAACCTTTCAGGCTCTAGGGGCTAATACAATTACAACACCGTCCTCTGACGTATATAACGCAATTCAGACCGGATTGGCTGATGGTTGCGAATCTTCCATTCCTGATCTTGCTAAAATGCAGATGCAGGAAGTTATAAGCAGTATTTCTCTAACAGGTCATTTTATTGGTACTTCATCAGCTGTTATGTCTAATGAAGTTTTCAATAAATTAAGTCCTGAACAACAAGAAATAATGGTTGAAGAGTTTAAAAATGCAGCTGAAGTATGCTCTGAGGAGTATGCAACACAAGAAGTTGAAGCACGTAAAGTATTTGAAGATGCTGGTGTGGAGTTTATAGAAGTTGACAAGACACCGTTCAAAGAAATGACAAAGGTTATCTATTCCCAGGAAACATTCCCTAATATGTCGCCAGGTATTTATGATAAATTGCAGGTTGAGCTTGCTAAAATTCGCGCTAAATAAGCAATAGTATATTCTGAAAAAATAAAACAACGACAGTTTTTGCTATAAGCAGGCGGCATGGTAACCATATGGCGGCTATGCCGCCTGAGATTATTCGTTAAATATGTATTAGAACAATCACGAAAATTAATCTCTCAATAAATTTAAAAAGAAGGTGCCAATATGAAAAAATTTAAACTTCACGATCTTGACCTGTATGTAGGAGCTACAATGTTTGTGGTGTTGGTACTATTAATTATAGTAAATGTTACTCTACGCTATGTTTTTCATATGGGACTTAGCTGGGCGGAGGAATTAATCCTCATTTTATTCACATGGGCAACGTATTTGGGTATTGTTGTGTCTTATAGGTATAACAGACATATACAAGTGGATTTCATTTTTAAAAAATTCCCAAAACCTATGCAAAAGTTTTTGGATATTACAACTGATATTTGCGTTAGCATATTGAGTTGTTATATTGCTTACCTTGGGATGGTATTGTGTTTAAACACAGGTTCAAAAAAAACGCTGGTTATGCAATTACCTGCAAATGTTGTGAACAGTTGTCTTATTGCCTCCTTTGGACTTATCGGTATAGCCGGTATCGTGAGAATTGTTGAAAAGATAAAGGGGACATATGTTTCGGTAGATCCGTTTTCTCTGCCTCAGGAACAAACAGAGAATAATGATTAGAATAAAAAAACTATGAGCAGGAGAAATCAGAATGCATGAAATAAGTATTATCAGTTATATTCCGCTAGTATTAATATTTGTACTATTCTTTCTGCGTGTACCGGTTGGGTTTTCTTTAATAGGGTCATCTATGTTGTACTTTATATTTATGAATAATAGTATGCCCGTTGACTTAACCTTACAGAACCTAGTTGCAGGTATACAAGACTTTGGATTGTTGGCTGTACCGCTGTTTATAATGGCAGGAGTAATCATGAATTATTCGGGTATAAGTAGCCGTTTGATGTCATTTGCAGACCTATTGGTAGGGCATATGCCTGGAGGTCTCGGACAGGTAAACGTGCTCTTGAGCACGTTGATGGGCGGGATATCGGGGTCAGGAAACGCAGATACTGCAATGCAGTGTAAAATTTTGGTTCCAGAGATGACAAAACGTGGTTACAGTGCTGAAACTGCGGCAGCTATTACAGCTACATCATCGATTATACCTGCTATTATTCCTCCTGGTATTGTTATGCTTTTATATTGTATGGCTGCCCATGTGTCTATCGGAAAAGTGTTTGCAGCAGGCTATATTCCAGGTATTCTTCTGTGTGTAGCCCTTATGTTTACGGTGTCACGCGTAGCCAAAAAAAACGGCCTTCAACCCAGTCGGACACAGCGAGCAACAGCTAAGGAAGTATTTTTTGGATTGGGTAGCGCTATTCTGGCGTTGTTTATGCCTTTTGGATTGCTGCTTGGTTTGCGTATGGGGATGTTTACAGCCTCGGAAGGTGGAGCAATGGCAGTTGCGTATTGCGCAATTGTCGGGGGTTTTGTTTACAAAGAGCTGAAATTTAAGCATCTTTGGCCTATAGTGAAAGAAACTTATTTTGCATCGTCGGAAATCATGTTCATCATTATTGGTGCTAAGATGTTTGGTTCCTATCTATCGTGGGAGCACATTCCAGATGGCCTATCAGATATGATTCTGTCGATGACAGATAACAAGATTGTCTTTTTGTTACTATTAAACATTTTTCTTTTGTTTATTGGTATGTTCATGGAAGTAAGTCCATGTATGTTTATTTTTGTCCCATTGTTAATTGCTCCGCTTCAAGCTATGGGAGTGGATTTAGTTCACTTCGGAATCATCATGACACTTAATCTTATGATTGGTGGTATTACTCCTCCTTTTGGTTCTATGATGTTTATTGCCTGTTCAATAACCAAAATTCCAATGGAAAAATTTGTAAAGGCTAACATACCTTTTTTAGCGACTGTATTGATAGTACTTCTGCTGATTACCTATGTTGAACCGCTTACTATGTTCTTGCCAAACTTGCTGTTTAAATAAAAAAATATAGGAGAAATTTTACTATGGAATTTAGTTGGAAAAAAGTAATTACTTTTAGTGGAGCGATTGTAGCATATTTAATCGGTTCTGGATTTGCTTCAGGGCAGGAAGCAATGCAGTTTTTAGCCTCATTTGGGTTGGTTGGATGTACTGGGGCAATTATTATGACCTGTGCAATTTATTTGGGGTTCTGCTATTCAATTATGGATGATGGTTATAAATTGCAACTTACATCATCAAATAAAATTTTTGAATATTACTGTGGAAAATATGTTGGCAGGTTTTATGAATTTTATACCCCTATTTTTCTCTTTTTGGTTTTTGTAGTTATGATCTCTGGAGCCGGGGCTATTTTGTCTGAATACTATGGTGTTGCCCCTGTCTATGGGAGAGTGATAATAGTCTTGTTGTCATTATCTACTGTTATGCTTGGGTTAAATAATCTAGTAAATATTGTTTCAAAAATAGGACCTATAATTATTCTGTTTATAGTGATTGTAGGTGGAACCAATATTATTATGAATCCAAGCGGACTTGCACAGGCTGATGAAACGTTAAAGTCCATCACAGTTATTAAAGCAGCACCAACATGGTACATATCCGGCCTTATATTTCCTGCGATGGGATGTATGATGATTACTCCTTTTCTTGCAAGTTTGGGAGCGCGCGCACGATCTGGAAAAGAGGCAAGGTATGGTGGTTTAGGTGGGGGATTACTGTTTTCAATTGCCGTTACCATTTTTTCATATGGGCTTTTAACAAGCATTGGGGAGTTGTATGAAAAAAGTATTCCTACATTATTTATTGCTAATAAAATATCCCCAGTCTTAGGTATGCTTTTTTCTATAATTTTAATTTGTGGTGTTTATAATACTGCTGTGCTAATGTTATGGTTAAGCTGTAATAGAATTTTTCAGGATGAAAAAAGCAAAAAGTTTAGGATTTCTGCCGTTGTGCTTGCAATAATTGCATTTGTTGCCAGCAAGTTCCCTTTTGCTACACTTGTTAACCTTATTTACCCGTTCACTGGTTATCTTGGAATATTTTTGCTTATTTGCATTTTGGTAAAACGTTTAAGGAAAAAAGCATCTGCATCTGTGGCAAAATAGACTATTAAAGCTTGATGGCATCATATAATTTTGAATACAATGGAGAATGACAAAAAAATAAACCGAATCGTTTAATTAAGAAATTTATGGAGATAATCTATACCAAAACAAAAATAATTGATGTAAGGCAAGAGTAATGAGAAGCCGTAGACCATCACACATTCGTGTGTTTGATTACGGATTTTTTATTTGCTACATACTTATGGGTTGGATGTCAAAAACCTATTTTACAGAGATCATATACAATGTATGCTTATGATTAGGAGTTTTATTGATTATATATTGTATAGGCAAGAGATGAAATCGACTTTTGACAATTAAACCATTGATATTAGTAAATATAAAACAAGTGTTGTGGTCTATGGGAATTCATACCGACAGGGGGATTACAATGAAGTTTGTTAATGAAATTTCGAAAAAAGTACCAGTGTTTGCTGAGAGTGATGTTTTAGTAGCTGGAGGAGGACCTGCTGGATTAGCGGCGGCTATAGCAGCTGCTAGAGAAGGTGTAAGTACCATGCTGATTGAGCGCTATGGTTGTTTTGGTGGTGTTATAACTCAAGTTGGGGTTGAGGGGGTAGCATGGTATAGGCATGAAGGAACAACCGAAGGTGGGGGGTTGGTTTTTGAATTTGAAGAAAAAGCGAGGGCGCTTGGGGCGAGTAGTAAAGAATGCCAATCAGATAGTGAAGCACTTGATGCTGAGATGTTTAAATATGTTGCCGATAAAATGGTATCTGAAGCTAGTGTAAGGCCACTATTGCATTGCTATGCGGTAGAAGCTATTGTTGAAGATGGTACGATTAAGGGTATTATAACAGAGAGTAAATCTGGACGGATGGCTATCCTGGCAAAACGAGTAATAGACTGTACAGGGGATGGAGATATTGCTGCCTTGGCAGGGGAGCCGTTTACCAAGAGAGAAAAGCTCCATTTCACAACCCAGATGTTTCATTGTAGAGGAGTAGATACGGAAAAATTCCTTAACTATATAAGGGGAGAACTGAAACCAACTTATGCCGATTGGAAAGGCGTCTGGGAGGTAAAAACCGATAGTAAAGAAGATAAGATGTTTAGTCCTTATCTAGTTAAACCTTTTATGGATGCAATAAAGGATGGCTTTTTGAAAAAACCCGATAATGTTGGTTTTGGAGGAACTTACAGTTCGGTTACAGATGAAGGGGATGTTACGCAGCTTAATGCGGTGCATGTCACTGGTGTTGATTGTACGAAAGTTGAGGATTTGACTAAGGCAGAGATGGACGGCAGAGATGGTGTAATTAATGCTATTAAAGCACTTAAAAAGTATGTACCTGGCTTTGAAAAGGCACGCCTGAGAAATTTCGGTATGACTTTAGGAACTAGGGAATCTCGTCAGATAGAAGGAAATTATAGAATAACGGGAAAAGACGTCATGAATCAGGGAAGATTTTCAGACTCAATTGGCATTTATCCTGAATTTATTGATGGTAACGGCATTTTATGGATACCAACTACAGGACGCTATTTTCAGATACCTTATGGGGCTATTCTTCCTAAGAAAATTGATAATCTACTCGTTGCTGGTAGATGCATATCCTGTGATCTGATGGCCCATAGTTCAGTACGCAATATGAGCTGTTGTGTTGTAACAGGCCAGGGGGCAGGTGTAGCTGCGGCAATCTCTGTTAAGGACAATGTGCCAACTTCTAAAGTGGATATTCTAAAAGTTCAGGTTGCTCTGGAAAAGCAAAATGTGAGGGTGTTTTAGATAATTTCACGAATAAATTACAAAAACACATAACTACCAAATACTAATTAATTAGGATAAAGTAAATTATGGCAGAGAATAGAGAGCCGTACTTTATGATTAATCTTTTAAGGTTTACAAAAGTGCGGCTTTTTGTTTTCTTATTTTCTTTTCCCCTTCCATATATTTGATCACACTAAACCAGGTTTTATTTGAGCTTGGTTTGTGTGATATTTTTTTATTTACTTGATAAAAGTAAAATTGAGATGATAGCTATTATCCAAATATACAAACTAAAAGATCGTGCGAAGTATTAAAAAAATATTTGAAAGAATGCATGAGGACGGGTCTATCTTTTAAAATGTCGATATCATCATTTATTAGGGTGTTATTATTTGACATTGAGAAACCAGTTATTTCTATTGTATAATAAACAATTAAGAAGTTGACAAATGCTAGTCCTCGGAAGGCAACTTTCTGAGGTTTTCTTTATGTCCTTTTATTTTCAGGTAGTGGGAATTGTCTTATAGTCTTAAATTATGGTGTAAAAGATAAAGTGATTGTTTATAGTCAGGGAAGGGGATAGTGCTAAATTGAGGCTTAGAAAGAAGCGATGGGCGAAGCCGGAAATGGAAAAA
>JBAYAL010000100.1:0-6009 GCA_041669825.1 Eubacteriales bacterium
AAACAAATCGAATTAGTTAAAGCTGAGTTAGTTTTAGAGATTGGTTTCAATGATGCTGCATATACAGGAATGGTTACTGGATTAGTATGGGCATTTTTGGGTAATATGAATTCAAAGGCAATTAGGACAGTGGATTTTAAGAATAATAATTTCAATGTAGACGTAAAACCTAATTTTAATCGTCAAATATTTTCGCTTTATTTTAAAAGTATAATAAGTTTAAGAATAAGCCATATTATTTTTACGATATTTAAGTTATTTAAAATAGCAAGGAGGTTAAAAAATGGAAGATCATCCAATTGAGATGTTAATGAAAACTGCTATGGAAAGCATTCAAAAAATGATAAATGTTAATACTGTAATAGGTGAGCCTGTGGAAACAGCTAATGGAGCTGTTATAATTCCTGTTTCTAAAGTTTCTTGTGGGTTTGCGGCTGGTGGTAGCGAGTTTCCCCCTGTTGAAGAAGCAGATTCTAAGACTTCCAAAGGATCAGATAAAGATGGCGAACAGAAAAATAAACTTCCATTTGGTGGCGGAAGTGGCGGTGGGGTATCAGTAAAACCAGTAGGGTTTCTTGTAGTAAACAAAGAACAAGTTAGAGTAATACCTGTGGAAGGAAATATGTTAATAGATAGGTTAATAGATGAAGCACCTGAAATTATTGAAAAAATTACTGGTATTTGTAATAAAAAGAAAAATACGACAAAAAATAAAGACGATGAGGGCGAGTTTTAACTTATTGTTATAATCTTCTATTCCCTTTGTTTTAATCATAGTATTAAACAGGGGGAGCGGAGAATGGTAAATTTAATCTGGCTCGCAATGCTAATAAGTGGAATTATTGTAGCAGCAGCAACTGGTAATATAGATAAGGTTACCCAATCAGCTCTTGAAGCGGCAGAACTTGGTGTTGATGTCGGAATACAATTAATTGGGGTAATGAGTTTATGGTTGGGACTTATGCATATAGCTGAAGAAGCAGGAATAATCGGAGCTATTTCAAATTTTTTTGCACCAGTAATAAGAAAATTATTTCCAACTTTAAAACGTGATAGTCCTGCTATGGGTGCAATAATAATGAATTTGTGTGCAAATATTCTCGGTTTGGGTAATGCTGCAACTCCGTTCGGTTTAAAAGCAATGCAGGAACTTCAAAATGAAAATGATACACCAGAAATTGCGAGTAAGGCTATGATTACCTTTATGGCTTTGAATACTTCCTGTATAACTTTAGTTCCTGCAACTATAATTGGGGTTAGATTAAAGGCTGGTTCGCAAAATCCTACAGAAATTATCGGAACAACTATTTTTGCAACTGCTTGTGCAATGTTTGTAGCTATTGTATCAGATTATATTTTTAGAAACAGGAGAAACGAATGAATATAATCGCTGAGATTTCTCGTTGGGCAATTCCTTTCATCCTGTTTTTTGTACCCCTTTATGCCTATGTTCACAAAGTTCCCGTATATGAATCTTTTGTAGAGGGTGCAGAAAACGGGTTTAAAACAGCTATAAAAATCATACCGTTTTTGATAGGTATGCTTGTTTCAATAAAAATTTTTGTGGATTCTGGTGCGCTAGGTATTATAATACAAATGCTTAGTCCATTATTTGATAGTTTAGGTCTGAATTCTGAATTGTTGGGTATAATTCCGTTGGCAGTGATGCGCCCTTTAAGTGGTTCAGGGGCTCTGGGAGTTGCAACTCAACTAATTTATGAATATGGACCTGATTCATTGATTGGGAGATTAGCGTCAACTTTACAAGGTAGTACAGATACAACGTTTTTTGTGCTTACAGTGTATTTTGGCTCTGTAGGTATAAAAAAATATCGTTATGCTGTTAAAGTAGGTCTGTTAGCTGATTTTGTCGGGCTTGTTGCCTCAATTTGGATTGTAACAAAAATATTTGGATAAAAGTAAAAACTTGAATAACTAGATATAGATAAGATATAATTTTTATTATATAAATAAAATGATATTGGAGAAAAATAGTGGATAATTCTGATCAAAAGCCTCAACGGCTTCAAAAGGTACTAGCAGCATACGGAATTGCGTCTAGAAGAAGTGTGGAAAAATTAATTGATAGTAGAAAAATAAAGGTAAATGGAAGCTTGGTAGAAGAACAGGGAATAAAGGTAAGTTTGTCTGATGTTATAGAAGTAGAGGGTAAGAAAATAAACCTTAATAATCAGCAAACAAAGTATTATTATCTTTTCAATAAGCCTGTGGGTGTAATTACTAGCGTGAAAGACCCAAGAGGGAGAAGGACTGTTCTAGATTATTTTAAGATTGATGAAAGGGTATTTCCTGTAGGTAGATTGGACTATGATACTTCAGGGTTGTTAATGCTTACAAATGATGGAGAGATGACTTTCCGACTTACTCACCCTAGCTATGGTGTCGAAAAAACTTACAGAGTTTGGACTGAAAAAGAGGTTCCTGATTTGGTACTGGCAAAGATGAAAACTGGACTTATTTTGGAAGATGGAAAGACTTCTCCTGCAAAAGTGAAACGAATCAGAGAAAAAAATTCAGATAGAGACCTTTATTATATTGTAGAGATTTCAATTCACGAGGGAAAAAATAGGCAGGTTAGGAGAATGTTTGAAAAGGTAGGTTATCCAGTCATAAAACTCCATAGGGTATCATTTGGGCCTTTGAAGCTTGATAGTAGCTTTAAGTTGGGAGAGTATAGACATTTAAATAATAAAGAAATTAGTTTGCTTAAAAATGAATTGGGTTTGTCTTAAAGAAGAATAAGGAGAGGAGGAGTAATGAGAGTTAGAATAAATGATAATACGGTTTCAGATAATCTGATTTTAAAAATACGTTTAGATTTTAGAGCGGAAGGGAAAAATGGGAGATTTTTTTTTGGGACAAAAACATGTCAAGCAATGGCAGAATTATGTCGTGAAGAACAAAAGAATATTTTGAAAAATGTGCCTCTTAAGGGCGTGGTATTATTGGATATAGATATGAGTATGGATATTTATAGTATTCAGGAAGGTGAAAGACGTAGAAAACGTGAAATAGCTTATGCCCCTCTGCTATTAACTATTCAGGTGGATAGTATTGAAAATATTATTCCTTTGATTATTAGACAGGAATTTAAACAAATTGAGCTAGTAAAACCAGAAAATTATAATGTTAGCAAGCTTGAGCTAAAAAGGTTAATTTATGTAATTCATAATACTTATTATCATTTAAATAATTAATTAAACAAATTAAAGTTTATAATAAGAACTCGCAAAAATTTTATCTACTCCTAAAATATTCTACGTAATTAACATAATAAATATATACCCATATTAAAATATAGTAGTTATTAGTTTGGAAAACGTGATAAACTATAGTTGATGCAAATTTGCAGGCTATTTATTTTTCGGATACTAATTAGTTTATTAAATAATTATATTATTTTGGTGGTGAAGAATATGGAATTAAAACCAGTAAAAACACGAAGAATCTATGAAGAAATAGTTGAACAAATTAGAGTATTGGTGTCTGAAGGCCAAGTGAAAGCAGGAGATAGACTTCCGTCTGAAAGGGATTTGGCAGAAAGATTGCAAGTAAGTAGGGCTTCTGTACGTGAAGCATTAAGTGCGCTTGAAATGATGGGATTATTGGAGATTAGGAGTGGAGAGGGAACATACATAAGAGAAGTAAATATTGAATCCGTAGTGGCCCCTTTAGCTTGGGTGCTTTCAATAGAAAAAGATATAGTTTTAGATTTGCTTGAAGTAAGAAAAATACTTGAAACACAGGCCTCTGCTTTGGCTGCAGAAAGAGCTGAATCAGAAGAAATAGCAGAAATAAAAGATGTGCTGGATCAGATGGGAAAAGATCTGGAGGCAGGTAACCTGGGGGATTCTTCAGATCATAATTTTCATTATGCCATTGCTAGAGCAACAAAAAACAAAATTCTAATTAGACTTATGAATGCTATTTCCGATACTATGCATCAGACCCTAAAAGCTAGCAGAATAAAGCTCTATGAACAGGAAGGTATTCCAGAAAGATTATATAAGGAACATGAAGCTATTTTTAGAGCGATTGAGTCTAAATCTGCAAAAAGTGCACAAAAACTTATGCTTGCTCATCTATTGGCAGTTGAAAAGGAATATGTTAAAGATCTCTGAAAACCCATATTAAATTTTACATAAAACTAATTGTTTTTCAAATTCAAAGTGTTAGAATCGTACTCACCTCTTGCGGGTTCAGTGCCTCGTCTTATTGCTACAATTATTGTAGCAATGGGTTTGCTTTTAGTAGTTTCATATGTTGTTTTTTTATATCGAATAGATGTCATTCAAAATTAAATAAATATATTGTTACAAAAGCGGGTTTCAATGAAAATAGAAACCTGCTTTTTGTCATATAAATAGATATTATTAACTAAACCTTTTTAAATATAATCGTTCGACATAAAATGTATATTATTTACATATAAGAACAATATTTAACATTTAAGTTTAATATTAATTATACCCAATGTCGCAATAATTGGAATTAATTATAAAATTGAGTATATTAAGAAAAATATATCTATAACTAAATATTGTAATATTGTGAAAATAATATTAATATACTTTTAGGATGGCTAAGTAATTAAATATTTACAAAAAAATTGCGATTTGCTATTTATATTTATAATACTTAGCCATGATATTGAAAAGGTGGTGATTAGATACTCTTAAATTAGTAGTGAGGAGGATTGATATAAGTCTAGAAATTATTAGCTATTATTATTATTATTATTATTATTATTATTATGAATTTATATTAATAAAATGAGGAGGAACATATATGAGTATAGGGTTACAAGGCCTATTAGCGTTGATGCCTATTATCGTGGTTGCTGTCTTCCTAGTAGGATTAAGATGGCCAGCAAGTAAAGCTATGCCACTTTCATATGTCACAGTAGTAATTATTGGATATTTTGTTTGGGGACTTTCTGGAATTCAAATTCTTGGTGGGACTTTTAATGGTATTATCGTTGCTGTTACTCTACTCTATATCATTTTTGGTTCTATTCTTGTTCTTTATACTATTATGGAGAGTGGTGGTCTTCATCAGATTCGTGCAAGCTTGATGGGGATAACCGGAGACAGACGTATTCAGGTTATTATAGTTGCTTGGTGTTTTTCATCCTTCATTGAAGGAGCTTCAGGTTTTGGTACTCCTGCTGCTGTAGGTTGTCCTTTGATGCTAGGTCTTGGATTTCCAGCTTTCGCAGCAGTTATCTCTGGTATGATTATTCAGAGTACTCCAGTTTCTTTTGGAGCTTGTGGTACTCCAATGAGAGTAGGAGTTGGTACTGGTCTTGGTCAGGGCAATGACGAAATAGTAAACCAATTTGCTGACAAAATTGGATTTCCTATTATTAACGGTGCTGGTCAATATGATCCAAATGTTTACAATCAATTTATCAGTTTTATTACACATAGAGTATCTCTAATGCATACTATTGGTGGCTTCCTTATTCCATTGCTTTTGTGTGCTTTCCTTACCCGTTTGTTTGGTAAAAATAAATCATATTCAGAGGGTATTGCTGTATGGCCGTTTGCAATTTTTGCCGCATTTGCTAATACGATTCCTATGAATATAATTAACTTCTTTGTAAATTATGAATTAAACTCAATGGTTGGAGCTCTTACAGGTCTAGTTATTGTAATTACAGCTGCTAAAGCTGGTTTCCTTATGCCTAAGGAAGAATGGGATTTCTTAGATAAAAAAGATTGGGATCCTAGCTGGAATGGCAGTATTGATATTCAATACGTAGAAAAACCTGGTGGTATGAGCAGTGCAATGGCATGGGCTCCATACGGTGTTGTAGTTCTTTTTATCCTTATAACTCGTCTTGTTAAGCCTGTTACAGCGTTCTTTAATTCGATAACAATTCATTTCCCTACAGTTGGGGGAATTTCTCCAAGTTTCGGTATTGGATATTCTCCAGGAACAATCTTTATCGCAGCTTCTATTATAACTTTCTTCATGCATGGCATG
>JBAYAL010000101.1:0-6007 GCA_041669825.1 Eubacteriales bacterium
CTGTCATGTGGCCTACAAGAATATCAGCGAAAGTCATAAGCCTTTTACTAATACCAGAATAGTTCATCACTACACCTGCCGTAATAAAAAAAGGTATCGCCAAGAGAGGAAATGACTCCAATCCACTTATCATATTCTGTAGAGCCAAATCGGGCGGCATGGCAGTATTAATAAAATAGAAATAAATCATAGATGAGGCCAATAGGGAAAAAGCAATTGGTATTTTTAGAAAAAAGAAAATAAACAATAGTATCAAGGGAATGTAACTAGCAAATGTTAGCTCACTCATATTTCCACTCCAATTCATTTTAAATTAATACTTCTTCTATTATTTAAAACAATCCAATCGGATTCTGATTTACATAAGATTTTCGGTTTCGTCAACCTTTTTGAATTTCGCAATAATCTTGTTCACACCATAAAAAGACATTAATACAAATCCTACTACTATTGAACCGTCAATAAAATAATATGGAATCCTCAGAATAAAAGAGACCTTACTTCCTACATTCATGCTCAAAACTATACCAAGATAGGCAATAGTAACATTTACTATTAAAACCAATACGTCTATACATATATCAATAACCTTCTGAACACGTTTGGGAAACAAATTAAAAACTACATCGATTGCAATATGCCGATCATATCTATAACATACTGACATTCCTATATATACACACCAAATGAAGGATATTATTGCTACTTCTTCCCCCCAGTTAATAATAAAACCAAATGCATATCTCAGAACTACATTCATAAATGTCAAGATTAAGACTATGGCTAAAAATATACTAGCTAAAATTTCATCTATATTACTTAGTTTTTTAATTATCTTCAGCACCACCTAACTTAGAATATAATTTATTAATCCTTTTTTACACGAACTGACATTAGAGCAAAGCTAAACTCCAACATTGCCAAGCTATCCAATATTTATCATGTCAGAGTTTAGCTTGCTTTACCCTATTTATGAACCTAAGTTTTATACTTAATTAATAATTATTTGCTTCTGATTATAGCAAGTTCATCCTGCATTTCATCATAAAATCCAGGAGTGAATTTTGAATTATCAAATACTACTTTTGTAGCATCTCTAAATGCCTGGGTATCAACCTCTGTAAACTCAACCCCTGCAGCTTCCATAGCTTTACGGGCCTCATCCTCTATAACATCGATTCTCTCGTTGTTTCTGATCGCACCAGCAGTGAATTCTTCCTGCATAATCTGTTGTTCTTCATCAGTCAAAGAATCCCAGACAGTTTTAGAAATCATTACACCAGTGGTACCAAGGAAATGCTTGGTAAGGGATACGTTCTTTATTATTTCTTCCATGTGGTTGTCATACATATCGCTGACTGAGGTTTCAAATCCTGCAACTACACCCTCTTGAACAGCACTGTATACTTCACTCCATGCTGTAGTAATTGGCTGCGCGCCCATTGCTGTAAGTGTATCAATCCACAATTGACTCTTTGGAACTCTCCATTTTTTTCCTGCAAATTCTTCTGGATTTTTGATAGCTTCTTGGCCTGCAAGACTCCTAAATCCGAAAGTATAGTCAAGTGCCAAAACCTTAATTCCTGCTTCTTCAGCTTTCAGATTCAATTCTTTAACAAGATCTGACTGACACATTTGAGAATATTCTTCTCTGGTATCATAAAGCATAGGCCCTATTAACGCTTCATAATCTGGTACCCAAGGTCCCATATTACTTGGTGAATCTACCAAGATAAAGTCTGCACCTCTTACAACCTGTTCAACCCCATCCTGGGAGTTTGCTATTTCACCATTAGGATAAATCTGGAATTCTATTGACCCATTTGTTCTCTCTTTAATATTATCAGCTACTTCATTTAAAGTAATATTAAGTGGCTGATCGGCAGTAAATACGTTACTAAGTTTAAAAATATGTTTTTTTACAGCCGGTTGCTCGCTAGATTGGTCAGTGCTCGAACTGCAACCTACTAGACCCAAAGAAAGCACTAAGGACACTACCAGTAAAATTGTCATAAAACTTCTTTTTCTTTTCATTATTATATTTCCCCCTTAAATAATTTTTATATATAATCACATAAGCATTTTGCAATATGATTATTATATCCAAGACAAAAAAAATAAACCGCGAACGCACCAAAGAAAAACCTCCACACAACCGTTTCTCTTTTCTCTGGTGTCTGCAATTTATTTGTTTATCTATTTATTTATTATCACTCATTCTACAGTTGAACAAGAATTCTGTCAATACAATCTTTCTCCTATTTTTTTTAAAATAGACCTAAAAAGCGAGACAATATTTAAAATTTTGCAAAATATGAGTTATCGCTTTTTCCTGCCCACTATAATCCTCTTCTAACCATTATTTTGTTTATTAATGTAGCCTCTTTTTTTTATATTACAGTTTTCCCCCTGCTAAGCCGTTTACTCCCTGAGCCACCAAATCTTTTACCAGTTCATCATAATTAATATCTTGAACTGATAGATTATTCTTAATTGCAATATCAGCTGCCGTACCGCAAGCTTGACCCATTGCCATACACTGGGGCATGCCTCGTACAGAAGCAAAGGCAACCGGATCAGTTGAAATAATCCTTCCTGCAAACAGTAAATTTTCAATATTCTTAGGTACCATACACCTATAGGGAATTGTATAATACGTTCCTTCTTCTCCTATAGCTTCATGTGTCATAATATTAGTTCCCCGAAATACATCATCAATTGGATTATCACAACAAACAATCCCATCAGAGAATTTTTGACCTGTTGTCATATCATCTGCTGTTAAGCGGTACAATCCTTCAAATTTACGTGTTTCTCGTACTCCTACAGTCGGACCCATGTATACCATTCTGGCATTTTCAAAACCAGGTACTTCTTGAATTACAAATTCAGCTAATTGATGGCATATTTTTCTTCCTTCATTTGTAGCTCTTACAATATCTATGGGATCAGTCCCGTCAACACCTTTAATAGAAACAGCATTAAAGTAGGCAGTATCTTTATGAAACCCTTTCAACATATAAAGTTTGTGCAAATCTTCATGCAATCTGCCCTCTTTTATCCCTTTAGCAGCTAATTCTGTAAAATACGGATCTTTATTATTCTCAAATATTTTATCCCACTTTGCATTAATCATTAAGAAAGTAAGGGTAACACCCATCATATTTCCATTATCATCTCCCTTTTGAAAGGGAACACCAGCTTTAAAAGCTATATCACCATCCCCAGAACAGTCAATAACTACTTTAGTATTAATATCATGTTGACCCTTTCGGTCATAATATGTTACACCTTTTATTCTACTTCCGTCCAATATCGGTTCATAGGCGATTGCGTTTAATAGTAGCTTGACTCCTGCCTCTTCTAGCATCTGATATAAGGTAAACATTGCTATTTCATGATCATATAAAACCTCAGGTCCGAAATTATGCAAACTACATAGTCTTTTTTCTGCAGCAGGAGGATTTAATTTATATAAGCTGTTAACCAATTCATTAAATATACCACCTATGGATTTATCGAGTGGATAACCACCTCCCCAGGGCATTTCAGGGCAGGAAGCCATTACTCCTCCAATTTTGTTAGTTGACTCCAACAGATATACATTAAGGCCCTTACGAGCTGCAGCTAAAGCTGCTCCAAACCCGGCAGTTCCACCACCAATTACTACTACCTCGCATTCAATTGAATTATTAGACACTTGTGCCATAAAGTCCCTCCTTAATTCTTTCGAATAGTATATTTGTATAAATCTTTTTAACCTTTTTAATCTTTTATTAGTTCTGCTAACAATACCACGGGATGATAAACCGGTATCTGGCCAATATTGCCAATCTGAACAGAACACATTCCACATTCTGTAACTGCCGCCTTTGGTTTTATTTCATCTAAAGCATCTTTTATATTTTTCCCTATTTCTTTAGAAATCCATTGTTTTTCAGCTTTTAATCCATAACTTCCTGAAATTCCACAGCATCCGGCTTCCAATGGTACGATATTAAAACCAGCAACATTATTAAGCAGAGATAACCCCGGCGTTCCCAGTCCTGATGCCTTAAGATGACAAGGCTCATGATAAGCTAATTGCATTTTCTGCTTACCTTCCTTAGTTATAAATGTTGCGAGTTCATCCTCATGTTCAAGTAAAAACTGCCCTGCATCCTTCATCACTGAAGTAAACTCTGCATATTCCTCTAACCCTAAAATATTAATATATTCTTCTTTAAAAGTTAAAAGACAACTAGGACAGACAAAAAGCATGGGAGTATCTTTCTTCAGATATTGTCTGAGAATGTTAAGATTGTACTTAGCAAATTTTTCTGTATTATCCAGTCTAGAACTGGAGATAGCAGGTTGCCCGCAGCATTTGAACTCAGGTGCAATTACTTTATAGTTAAGCTTGTTTAGTATTTTTACTAGAGACATTCCTATCTCTGGTTTGTTGTATTTTGTAAAACACCCAGGAAAAAACAATACTTCTTTAACCTTTTTGTTTAATGAAATTTTTTGTTCATATCCTTTAAAAAGCTGACTAAATGTCTTTTTGCTATAAGCAGGCATAGGAGTTTTAGCTGCTATGCCTATAGTTTTTTCCGCTACTGACCGAAATAAACCAAGACCCATAAAAAAATTAACCCCTTGTGGCCATATACGTGTCATCTTCCCTAAAAAAGCAGGATTAGCAAAAACACTATCCCTAAGTCTAATATTAACCCTTTTAGGGGGGAGTTTGAGTTTTGACAGCTGATTCAAGCTAGCTACCAATATCCCTGAAGGACAAGAAATTTCACAGTTTTTACAGTTCGTACAATAATTAACTGCTGGATTTGGTATCAATTCACCTTTTTGTGCTATTCTCAGCCAATCAGGACCCAGCTGTTTTGGTCCAGGAAACTCTGGGTTAACTTTTGTGACAGGACAATTTTCTACGCAGATTGAGCACTTAGCACAATCATCAAAAGCGCTAATATCAAAATTTTCCAATTTCATTTATATTACCTCACATCAAACCTTTAAGGCTATTATTACTCTTATACCAGGCTTCCAATTTTATAGCCTGTTGCCAAAGCCAGTCCTAAACCACTTTTTTCTGAAGAATAATTACTATGAGCCAATATACTACCTGCAGCATAGAGGTTAGTAAAACCAGGATTAGGACGTAGACAATTATCTGTTTCTAGCCCTGTACTTAAGAACGGTTGCCCTTGTAAAGATAATAAAGGGGTATCATTATCTTTCTTTTGGGAAAAAACAGGAAGATTAAAAACAGGCTCTATAAGATTTTCTTTATGTGCTACTAGTCCCCCTCCCCAAAAGGAACCTGTAGCCAGAATAAAATTATTTGCTTCAATATTATGTTCTGTATTTGAAGAGTCTAAAGCTATTATTGATGTTATCCTCTCTTTTTCAGCATTAAAACCTACAACCCGAGAATTATGACGGAATTCTGCACCCTTTCTTCTAAGAAAAACAGTAAGAGCTTTTTCCAAGCGCAATCCCGGAATAGAGGGAGGCAATCCTGGAACTTCTATTACTTGCCCATCCAAAGAGTTTGTCAGTTTCATCCATATATCATTATTGGGATTTTCACCTAGGACAGCTGGGAATACAAACAAAGTATCTCCCTCAGAAGTACCTCCTTGTACAGTATTTTTATGAGTAGACAGAGGTTTTAACTCGTCAATAACCTTCTTAAGAATTTCTTCCCTACTAAGCAACAAAGCCAATGAATTTGGTTTGAGATTACCCTTGACATCTAAATCAATTATTTTAATAATTTTCTCCGCATCTGGGAACAGCCTTTCTTCAAGATTGTCCAAAAACATTTGTGGGTAAAAATCTCCATAGCCTTTAAAGCCAACTGCAACTACTTTATTAATTGTTTCTCTTTTCTTTATAATCATACTTTCAGGAACCAATGCAGAAACTCTGACAGTACCAAGGGCTGTGAGCACTTCTTGGTTTTCTATTAGGCTTACAGAAAGATGGTACCCCGAAGATGAAGTAA
>JBAYAL010000102.1:0-5982 GCA_041669825.1 Eubacteriales bacterium
TAGAGGTACCGAGCAAACTATCATAACTGCTGTCAGGAAGTTCTTTAAAATTAATACCAGCCTGTTTGATCATCTTAGCCAGTTCCCTAGTTGTAATAGCAACATCGACATCCTTTAAGCCATCCACAACCATCTCTCCTCTGTCCGCCTCAAAATTTTTAGCAGTACACGGCATTACTGAAACAACATAAACTATCTTAGGATCAATACCAGTTTTTTGCGGATAATAGGATTTTGCTACTGCCCCAAACATCTGCTGTGGCGATTTACAACTGGACATATTATCTAGCAAATCAGGATAATTATGCTCGCAAAATTTAACCCACCCAGGGCAACATGAGGAAATAAGTGGCAATTTTCCACTGTTTTTTATCCTTTCAAGCAGTTCTGTACCTTCCTCCATAATGGTAAGGTCAGCACTGAAAGTAGTATCGAATACCTTATCAAATCCTAACATTTTGAGTGCAGTAACCAATTTTCCTTCCACATTAGTTCCTACTGGCATACCAAATTCTTCACCTAAAGCAACCCTGACAGCAGGAGCTGTTTGAACAACAACATGTTTAGCTTTATCTTCTAGAGCATCCCATACTATTTCTGTATCATCTCTTCCTTGAAGCGCACCAACAGGGCAAAACTTAATACACTGTCCACAATTAATACAGTTATGGTTTGATAACTTTTCATCATAAGGTGTTGTCACCGCAGTATATTTTCCTTTATTTACAAGAGCTATAGCATTTACGTGCTGAACTTTGTCACATACACTTAAACAACGACCACAAAGTATACATTTACTGAGATCCCGTACTATTGCTCCTGATTTATCTATTTCAGCACGAACAACTTTTTTTTCATAATAAACTGAATCTATTCCCATCTCTTCAGCAAGCTTCTGGAGTTCACAATTATTATTTCTCTGACAAGACAAGCATTCCCTATTATGGTTAGCTAAAATAAGTTCCAAAGTGCCTTTTCTTGTCTCTCTAACTAACTTACTAGAAGTTTTAACTATAATACCCTCTTCAACCTTAGTTACACAGGCTGGATGTAAACCCCTCCAACCTTCTACCTCAACAATACAGATTCTACAAGATCCCTCTTCATGAATCCCTTCTAAATAGCAAAGTGTCGGAATATGAATATTAAGTTGTTTAGCTGCTTGCAATATAGTGGTACCTTTAGGTACAGAAATATCCATTCCATCTATCTTTAAATTTATCATATTCATGCTTATTTTTTTCCTCCACTCATGCTACATTTTCCGCTTGGACATTTACCTGCCACATGTGCTTTGAACTCATCTTCAAAATATTTAAGTAATGCAAGAACAGGAATTGGAACACTTTTGCCTAAACCGCAGAAACTAGAGTTTTTCATAATCTGAGATAAATCCTTCATACGCTCAATATCTTCGTCAGTACCTCTTCCCTCACTCAACTTTTCCAAGAGTTCAACCATTCTCTGCGTTCCCTCTCTACAAGGAGTACACTTTCCACAAGACTCTTCCTCGAAGAACTCCATAACGACTTTGAGATAATCCACAACACATTGGCTATCATCTATAACTACAACTGCACCTGAACCAAGTGATAACCCATTTTTTCTAAGGTCGTTATAACATATTTTAGTATCCAACAAACCCTCAGGGAAACAAGTTCCACTACAGCCGCCCAAATGAACAAATTTCAGCTTTCTTCCATTTGGAATACCGCCACCCATACCATAAATCAGTTCTCTAAGTGTGGTCCCAAAAGGCACTTCATAAACTCCTTTATTAACGACATTACCAGAGAGACACATTAATTTTGTGCCTCCACTAAATTCTGTCCCTATGGAAAGAAATTTTTCTCCGCCCTCTTTTACAATCCAAGGTATACAAGCATAGGTCTCCACGTTATTTAATACAGTAGGTTTCATGTTTAAACCAGCATTTTTAACATATGGTGGTTTTCTTCTTGGTCTACCAGGCTTACCTTCAATAGACTCAACAAGTGCTGTGTTTTCACCACAAACATATGCACCCGCCCCGGACACAACACGAATATCAAAATTCAATCCAGTACCAAGGATATTTTCTCCAAGATAACCTGATTTTTTAGCATTATCAATAGCGCTTCTTAGTGTCTCTTGAATAGCAGAATATTCCCCTCTACAATAAATATAACCCTCTTCAGCACCAAAAATAAAGGCACCTATAGTCATACCTTCAATTAGTTCAAGTGGGTCTTCTGCCATAATATGTCGATCCTTAAAAGTACCTGGTTCTCCTTCATCAGCATTACAAACCATATATTTTAAGCCTTTTTCCAGGGGAACAGCATAAGCCTGTTCCCATTTTATCCCTGTCGGATAAGCTGCCCCACCCCGACCAAAAAGATAAGACTTTTTAATTTCTTCAATTATATCCTCAGGTTTCATGGTGATCGCCGTTTTTAGCCCTTCATAACCACCTGCAGCAACATAGTCTTCAACCGAGTCTGGCTTAATTTTACCGAATCTTGCACTTAAAATATTCCTATTTTCCATTAGTTAAACCCCTCTCTATAAGGGTTGATAATATTCTTAATCGAATCCTGGGTTAAATTGCCATAAACCTTTTCTCCAATCTTAACTGCTGGGGCAATATCACAAGCTCCAAAACAATTAGAAAGTTCTATAGTAAACAAGCCATCAGAAGTGGTTTCACTTGGTTTAATACCAAGTTCTTTTTCCAACATAGCTATAATGTTTGCTGAACCATTCACATGACATGGACCACTCTTACATACTTCAATAAGGTTTTTCCCTCTTGGTTTATTATTAAACATAGCGTAAAAGGTAATAACCCCATAAACCTTACTCAGAGGCAAATCAAGCGCTTCCGCAACATACCTCACCCATTCGTCAGGTAAGTAATTTTTTTCAGAAAGCTTCTGTACCTCTAACATAATCTGAACAAGGTTTTCTTTTTCGTTATGATATTTGCTCAGAACTTCTTTAACTTTATCCATTCTGGTCTCCCTTCTTATTTCAAAATCTATTAAAAAGATTTGTATTCCACTATTTGAAACGCCGTTTCGAAGCTTTCTACATTTTAAAGCTTTGTACTTTAAATAACAAGGGCCTTAAAATAAGATTATATCTTCAATTTATATCGAAAATATAGTCTTATTTTAATACCCTTAATATTGTGAATTTATTCTTTATTAAGAAAAGAGCTAGACTCTCAATATTATTTGGATTATACTGAAAATATAGATTTTTCCTTTAATAATGTTCTTAAAATGCATTGCAACAGGAGGGGTAACATATGATGAATAAAGAATTTCGTGCTTATGACAAGAAACAAAAAATCATGGTTTACAATGAAGATTTTTGGCTCCCAAAAGGTCTTGAAAAATTAGGTCATAAAGAATACCCCGTAAATATTACCAATAATGGAATCCATTATACGTTAGATTGCATGTCTAACCATTATGAAGATGAATGGGATGAAGATGTGGTTACGAGCTATGACATAGAAATCATGGAATCCACTAACTATCATGATTGTGAGGAACCAAAAAGGAAAATATATAGTAAGGATATAATATCATTTTATTTGATTGATAAAATCTATGATTCCAAAGCCCAAAGAAAAATAGGAAAAATTGCATTTAGCGAACAGTTTGCGGATTGGATTATAGTTGACAATGAAGAACAATTTATTGAAATGTTAAGCAAAATTGAGCAGCCCAAAGTTGTTGGGAATTGGCTTGATAATAGTATATTACTCAACTAAAAAATTAGATTATTCAACATGAAAATTTAAGTTTCTTAAGTTCCATTTAAAATTAAGAGGTACCCTATAGCGTAGACAATAACGAAAGTCTAAACTATAGGGTACCTTTATTTACTGATATTTTATTAACTAAAATTCTTTTAAATTTTTATTAAAATTCAGTTTCTTTAGCACCATTATTATTCGCGTTTTTCTTTCCCACAGATAATATTAATAATCCCAAAAATATAAAAGTAATGCCTACTAAACTAGAAAAAGCTAGCCTTTCCCGAACTAAGAATACTCCTAAAAATGTTGCTGTAAGTGGTTCTGCAAGTGTCAAAGTAACAACTGTTGCCACAGGAAGACTTGCTAAACCTCTTGCAAATAACAAATAAGCTAAAGCCGTTGCAAAAAGGCCCAAATGCAATGCAATGAGTATTCCTCTAGGTTCAAACAACCAAGTAGATTTATATATAAAGAATAATGGCGATAACAAAATAGCACTAATACTACACACTACAGCTTCTACTACATCAGAAGGATACTTATCTAATAGCTGTTTACTGGCTAGGGCATATGAGGCATATGCTAGTCCAGCACCTAGAGCTAACAATACCCCTAAAATGCTAACATTTCCTCCACTACCAGGAGCAAAAAGGAAAAGACATCCTAAACTAGCTAGTATAGTCGCTACATACCATATCTTTTCCGGTCTCTCTTTTCGAACAAAAAAAGATAATATCCCTGCTATTGTTGGAGCACTTCCGACTGCTACGACAGTACCTATCGCAATTCCTATCTTACTAACTGCAATGAAAAACAATGGTTGATATGCTGCCATACCTATTGCTGCAATCATTGTAGATAATATTGGCCATGATTTGTCTATCTTTAGTGTCCCACGGAAAAAAGATATCACTAATAATGCAAATCCACCAATTGCCATTTTAGTTGCTCCAATAGTTAATGGATTAGCTATGTCAGGTGCAAAAGCTTGTGCTGTACCAATTGTTCCCCATAACATTGCTCCTAATAATACAAATAATGGTGCAGTCTTTATTGTTTTCGAAGTCATTTTTTCTTTCCAACTTTCCAACGACTAATTGTACTATACACATTTCATTTTAAAAATACTTATAGAAATTTAACACAAAGACTCACCATTCACCTACAATTAGCTTATTAATTAACCCTGGCTTCACTTGGTCATTCATAAAGGAAAGTCCAGCTATAAAGCTAGACTTTCCTGACTTACTAGTATTAGAAATTATTACTATTACTGTTTAGGCTTAGTTACCGACTCTACTGAAGACGTTAAAGTACTAATAACTTTCTTTTCAGCCTTCTTTTTCTTTTTTTCCCTACTCTTAGGACTTTTATCTCCCATTTCAACTACCTCCAATCTCGACGGCAGGACGAGGGGACAGGGACTTGTCTGACAACAATCAAACTTCCATAAACTTGCTGAGGTAATAATATTATAGAAGTTAAGTACCAAAAAAGCAATACTGCAATTTGCCCCACCATCTGAATTTGGACTAATTTACAAACAATATTTTAAAATGATGAGAACTAGGGAAAAAAACAATGCACATGGTAAATCACTCAAAGAGTACCTTTTAAAAAAAGCACTAATAAAGTCATGCGGCTTATGCCGTGCATACAAAAAAGAGTCCAGCTAAAAAGCTGGACTTGCTAAATATATTATTGATTAGAATCACAACAATACAGTTGGAAAATTCTTAACAGCAATTTTTCAACATTAATATTACTATTTAGGCTTGATAATTGACTCTACTGAAGAAGTTAATGGAGTCATAGTTTTGTTTTCAGCCTTTTTCTTTTTCTTTTCTTTGTTCTTAGGACTTTTATCTCCCATTTCAACTACCTCCAATCTCACGTTTCCTTAAGTATACTCCCTTTTTCATATTATTTCCATCTGCCTTATATGTAAAAAACTCGTGTATTGCTTAACAAACATTCTAACCATCTCTTACACAATCCTACCTCATTATTCTTAGCTAAATGTGCATATTGCAAGCAAAACCAACTCTACTGGTTATTTAACACAACTAATTGTTTTTAATTTTATCTATTAATTCTTTTTCTTTTTCACGTAAATCCCGCAAAAAAATACCATATACCTGTATGAGAGCGTAGAAATACAGCTTAAATACAGGTATTTTTTTATATTATAGGGGAAGACAAAAGATTATGTATATGGTATAATATAATCA
>JBAYAL010000103.1:0-5957 GCA_041669825.1 Eubacteriales bacterium
ACCTGATAGATTTAAAGATAAAATTGTTTTTAAAGAACAATTGCTATATCTAACAAAAAGTATTGAAAAATATAATTTAACTAATTCAAACAATAGGGGAGGAAAATAAAATTAACACTCAGGATTCTAATGTACAAACTAATTTTATTCACAGCATAATAAAACAAGATCTTCTGGAAGGTAAAAACAACGGAAGAGTTCATACCAGATTTCCACCTGAACCTAATGGCTATTTACATATTGGACATGCAAAAGCCATATGCCTAAATTTTGGGTTAGCTAGGGATTTTGATGGAAAATGTAATTTGCGATTTGATGATACCAATCCAACTAAAGAAGATACAGAGTATGTTGATTCTATACAGGAAGATGTAAAATGGCTTGGTTTTGATTGGGAAGATAGGTTGTTTTATGCCTCGGATTATTTTGACAAGCTTTATGAATTCGCTGTCAAGCTGATTAAAGCTGGAAAAGCATATGTAGATGATTTAAGCGTTGAAGAAATAAAAGAATACCGGGGTACTCTTTTGGAACCAGGTAAAAATAGTCCTTATCATGATAGGACTATTGAAGAAAATCTCAAACTTTTTCAGCAAATGAAGGATGGAGAATTTGCCACCGGTTCAAAGGTTTTAAGAGCTAGGATTAATATGTTATCGCCTAATCTTAATATGCGTGACCCTATTATTTATAGAATACTGCATCAAAGCCATCATAGGACTGGAGATAAATGGTGTATTTATCCTATGTATGATTTTGCCCACCCTTTATCAGATGCTCTTGAAAATGTTACTTATTCAGTATGTACCGTAGAGTTTGAGGATCATAGGCCCTTATATGATTGGATTATAGAACAATTAATTGCGAATGAAGACAGACCAAGACAGTATGAATTTGCTAGATTGAATCTTACGAATACAGTGATGAGTAAAAGAAAACTTCGTGAATTAGTAGAAAAAGGTTTGGTGAGTGGTTGGGACGATCCAAGGATGCCAACTATATCAGGACTTAGGAGAAGAGGGTATACTCCCGGTTCTATTAGGGATTTTTGTGAGAGAATAGGAGTAGCAAAGGCTTATAGTATTGTGGATGTTTCCTTATTGGAGCATTGTATTAGGGAAGATTTGAACACCAATGCGCAAAGGGTTATGGCAGTGTTAAATCCCCTGAAGGTTATAATAGATAATTATCCGGATGATTCAGTTGAATATCTGGAAGCAGATAATAATCCAGGAAATCCTGATGCTGGAACAAGACAAATCCCTTTTTCTAAAGAAATATTTATTGAAAAAGAAGATTTTATGGAAGAACCTCCCAAGAAATTTTTCCGTCTTTCTCCTGATCATGAAGTAAGGTTAAAGCATGCGTATATTATAAAATGCGTTAATGTAGTGAAGGATAAGGATACAGGAGAGGTAATCGAAGTTCATTGTACCTATGACCCAGAAACCAAAAGCGGTGAAGTTGCGAGTGGCAAAAAGGTTAAAGGTACTCTCCACTGGGTTTCATTGCAGCATGCAGTTCAAGCAGAAGTAAGGCTTTATGATCATTTGATTAATAGTGATGAAGAAGATATAGAAGAAGATAATAAGGATTTTATTACAAAGATAAACCCTGATTCTTTGATAATTTTGAAAAATTGTATGCTTGAACCTAGCTTGAAAGATTCTGAACCAGGAAGCAGGTTTCAGTTTCTAAGAGAGGGCTATTTTTGCGCAGATTTAAAAGATCATTCAGTAGAAAGACCTGTTTTTAATAGAATTGTTGGTTTAAGGGATAGTTGGGCAAAGATTAACAAACAAAAAGCATAGTACTATTATTTAGTCTTATAAGTTACTCCGAGCTTTGGAAAAAAACTCCGAAGTTCGGTTTTTTGTTTATATATTCATGGTAAGAGAATCATCTCTAAGTTGAGAAAGGTAAAATTAATGACTGAAAGTACAAACAGAAACGGTTGCAGTCACAATGGTGTTGTTCATGTCTTCGTCGCTTTGTTATTATGGGGAATTTTGCCGCTATATTGGAAAATGTTAGGGGGGATTCTCCCTCTTCATATTATTGCTAACAGAATAATATGGTCACTTGTTTTTGTGCTTATTTTGCTTTTGTTTAAAGGTAGAATAAAAGAATTTTTTGTTGCTATGGTTAATCATAAAGATAAATATATAATTTTCTTTTCAGGACTGATTATCAGTTTTAATTGGTTTACGTATATTTATGCTGTAAATTCCGACCATATTGTTGAAGCTAGTTTGGGTTATTTTATTAATCCTTTATTGACAATATTGATGGCTAGGATAGTATTGAAGGAAAAATTGCGCTATCTACAGGTTGTGGCCTTAGTGTTAGCTACTCTAGGGGTAGCTATTATTACTTTTGGTTATGGAAAAATTCCATTTATTGCTTTAATCCTTGCTTTTACCTTTTCAACTTATAGTTTACTTAAGAAAACGATTAAGATTGATGTTGTATTAGGATTGTCTATGGAGACAGCAGCAGTTTTTCCAATTGCGCTTGGGTATTTGATACATGTTTCTTTACAAGGTGGTTTTGTAGCGGGTATATCTGTATTAGAAGTTTTGCTCATTATTGGGACAGGTGTGGTAACGGCAGTTCCACTAATGTTGTTTTCATATGGAGCTCAAAGAGTTCAGCTTACGACACTTGGTTTTATTCAGTATCTTGCTCCAACAATTAGTCTTTTTATTGGTGTTATACTATATAAAGAGCCTTTTACAAAAATGCACTTAATAACATTCGGGTTAATTTGGATAGCATTAATGGTATATTCTTATTCACAGTTTAAGGAATATTCTAAGTATAGTTCTTTAAAGCAAAAGAAAGTTGAAATGAATAAATAACAAGTTTGGAGGGTAAATCATGAAAGTATTGGTTGTAGGTTTAGGAGCACTGGGAAATGTATATGCTTGTATGCTCAAAAGTACAGGATTAGAAGTGTATGGTTATGATAAAGATATTGTTGTAAAAGCGGTAGAAAATAAAGGTGTTAGAGTATCGGGAATATGGGGAGAGTATTCAGAGAAGCTTACAATGGTTTCATCAGATTTAGAAAAACTAAGAAAAATTAATTTTGATATAATTATAGTAACGGTAAAATCTTATATTACTGAAGAAGTTATCAAAGAAATTAAATGTTTGGTAACAGAAAACACGGATGTTTTTTTGTTTCAGAATGGTTACGGAAATTATGAAGCAGCTATAAAACATCTACCTGAGAATAAAATAATTCTTGGTAGAATAATTTTTGGTGCGGAAACGTTAGGATTAGGTGAATCAAAGGTTACTGTTATTGCTGATGATGTTATTATAGGTTCTCCTAAGAATTTAATTTCTCTTTCTAAAATTCAAGAATATGCCAGGATCTTTAGTAAAGCATTAATTCCTACTCAGGCCTCTGATAGAGTATTGGAATATATATGGGCAAAGATTATCTACAATTCAGCCTTGAACACAATGGGAGCTATTTTTGAAGTGAATTACGGAAAGCTGGCTGAGAATGAATATTCTAAAGATTTAATGGAAAGTATTATTCGAGAAATATTTGCTTTATTGGATAAAATGGGTCAACATACTTTATGGCCTGATGCTGATAGTTATATTAAAGTCTTTTATGATAAGTTAATCCCAACAACAGCAGCACATCATGCTTCTATGCTCCAAGATATTAATAATGGACGCAGGACTGAAATAGCTGCTTTAAACGGGGCTGTTGTTAATTTGGCGAAAAGATATAAGGTAGATGCTGAAGTTAATAAAGTAGTAGTCAATTTGGTTAAAACTAAAGAATTCTTTGCTATTAAGTATGGTAATAAAGCCAATTGATGAATAAATAATAAGGAGAGTAAAAAGATATGGAAGATAAACTGCAAAAACAAATAGAATTTATTATCGAGGTAGATAAGCTTAAAAAAATTTGTAGACAGTCAATTATTACAGATAGCTCTAGAGCTGAAAATGATGCAGAACATTCCTGGCATTTAGCACTTATGGCTATAGTTCTTAAGGAGTACGCCAATGAAAATGATTTGGATCTTTTGAAGGTAATAAAAATGGTTGTAATTCATGATATTGTTGAAATAGATGCCGGAGATACATATATATTTGATGTTGAAGGCTATAAAGATAAGTCTGAGAGAGAAATTAAAGCAGCTGAAAGGATTTATAGTATTTTGCCAGATGAACAGGGGAAAGAGTTAAAATCTTTATGGGAAGAATTTGAAGCGAGAGAAACTAATGAAGCGAAGTTTGCCGCTTCATTAGATAGACTTGAACCACTAATTTTAAATTCTAAAACTAAGGGACATACTTGGAAGAAGCACAATATTAGTAGCGATAAAGTTAAAGAAAAAAATGTACATGTCCAGGAAGGTTCAAAACAATTATGGTCATTAACAAATGAACTTATTGAAGATTGTATTTTAAAGGGGTATTTGACTAGGTAAATATAATGATATAAAGAAACACCCCGAATTGTTTTTCGGGGTGTTTCTATTACTGATATGATTTTTGGATTGAATTATAAATCAAAATCAGTTAGATTTTCTGGCCATTTTTCATATTCTGTTCTGCGAACTGAACTAATCTTTTTGTCATTTCTCCGCCGACTGAACCGTTTTCACGAGCTGACCGATCTGGTCCTAATTGAGCATTTAATTCGTTGGCAACTTCATATTTAAGTTGTTCTAATCCCTGTTTTTGTTCCATTGTTTTTCCTCCTTATATTAATTATTGTTATTGGATTCAATCTTATTATTTACTAATTCAGCTTTATTACTCAGGTAATTGTTGTGTAAGAATAGAACAATAGCCAATTATGGAAAAAGATGAATTCTTGAGAAAATGTAATAGATTCACGTGAAATAAATAAAAATGATTAATTTTTTCAAAATATTTTGAGTAATTTGTTAAATAATGTGGTAAAATTTTTATAAAAGAATATATGCCAGATAATAAATTGAAAGTGGGTAATTATATTGGAAACAAATCTTATTATAACTGATAGAGATAAATGTGAAGGTTGTAACAAGTGTATTAGAAATTGCCCTGTTGAGGCTAATATTGCTTATTTGGATAATGGGAAAGTCAAAGTAAAAATTGATTACGAGAGATGTATTAACTGTGGTAAATGTCTTGAAGTGTGTGATCATAATGCAAGAGATTATTATGATGATACTGAAAGGTTTTTTAAAGACTTAAAAAATGGGGTAAAAATTACATTAATTGCAGCACCAGCTGTAAGAGCAAACTTTGGAAATTATAAGAACTTGTTTGGCTATTTTAAGTCAATAGGTGTAAATTTAATATATGACGTTTCTTTTGGAGCAGATATTACAACTTGGGCTTATCTGAAAATGATTAAAGATAAAAATATTTCAACGCTTATTGCTCAGCCTTGTCCTGCAGTTGTATCTTATGTCGAAAAATATCAATCTCAAATTATTAATAACTTATCACCGATTCATAGTCCGATGATGTGTACAGTGGAATACCTTAGAAAATATAAAAATGATAATTCTAAACTTGCTTTTTTGTCTCCCTGTATTGCTAAAAAGAATGAAATGGAGAATACAAATGACAGTGTATCCTATAATGTGACATATAAAAAACTTGCGGACTATTTAAAGAATAACAATATTAATATAGCAAATTATAAAGAGAAAGATTTTGATGACATAGGTTGTGAGCTTGGCTTTTTATTTAGCCGACCTGGAGGTTTGAGGGAAAATATCGAAGCTGTTATGAAAGACGCTTGGGTAAAACAAGTAGAAGGACCAGATATTGTTTATAAATATTTATCAAATTACAATGAAAGAGTTAAAAAGAATAAACCTGTTCCCTTAGTTGTTGATGCTCTAAACTGTACCCATGGGTGCAATATTGGTTCTGCAGTATGTATTACCGATGAGGCACTTGATGATATTGATTACTTGTTTAAT
>JBAYAL010000104.1:0-5956 GCA_041669825.1 Eubacteriales bacterium
TACACCACAAGATGCCAAAGCCTCAGCCTGTTTCTGGACAAATATACCACTTAAATGACTGGCAGCTGTGGGATACATATGCGACATAATTAAAACACGCATATTCTATACCTCATAATGACGCTTTGACCCCCTACAAACAAAGAATCTTCTTATACAAAGCAATCAGCTTCAGCTCTTCGTTTTCCCAACAATACTTATGCCTAAAAGCATCCCAACCACTTTGAGCGAACCCAAGTGCTTCCCTAGGGTGTTCAATCAGCCTGCAGACAGCATTAGCCAATTCTTCTGGATTTCCTGGCTCAACTAGAAGCCCACAGTTATTTTCTTTCACTATCTTTTCAATATAGCCAAAACACGAACCGATAACTGGAAGCCCTGAAGCCATATATTCAATCAATTTGACAGGTATTGCTTTCATATAATTAAGAGTTGGAAGGAGTGGCACAAGTGCAACAGTACTTTCACTCATAATTGCAGGCACCATTTTATAATCGACCTTGCCTCTCAATCTGATATTTCCTTTTTTTGCCCACTGTTCTATAGGCTGATACTTTTCTGACAATCCACCTGTATCTATATCACCTACCATCTCACATACTGCTTCAGGATGCTTTTCCTTAACAATCGACATGGCATCAAGTATTACCTCAAGTCCTCTTTCTCTATTAATACCCCCCAGATAAAGAATAGTTGGTATATCCATCTTTAATCTTTTTTCTCCAGGACGCTGAAAATTAAATTGATTCTGAAGTGGAAAATTATACAAAACTGTCCCAACAGGATTATACTTTCTGAAAAGTTCTTCCATATGAGTATTTACTGTAATTATAGCTGAAAATTTCCTTACAGCCCTCTTTTCCATCAAATCAAACATAGCTGCAGCAACCCGCCTTAAGGGGGCAGGTATCCAATGGCGGGTACGGAAACTGTCTGCATAATATTCATGTACATCATAAATAACAGGCTTACCTGTTTTTTTCTTTAATTTCAAAGCAATAGGAATAAGATCAGGATCATGGAAATGATATACATCTGCCTTTTCTCTAATTGCATTTTTATAGACATGGCGAATATTCATAAAACGCTCAGTCCTATTTTCAAAAGAAGGTACATAACAAATTTCAATCCCTTCAGGAGAAACCATCCTCTGATAACAACAATGCCCAGTTTTATCAACTGTGACTTCTCCCGTCCTTAGTGAATTCATTGATTTCTGGACTGGCGCAATAATAACAATTTCGTAGCCAGCCTTTTTAAGCGTCACAGCTTCTTTATAAAAAATTCTCGCATCATAGGGTGAATGCGCTGATGTCAAAATACATATTTTCAATATTCTTCCCTCTCCAAATTATACACAAGTCCTATTAATACCGATAAAATCGTCATTAGCTGTAAATTATAAAATATCCCCGCCAAAAAATTATAAACTAGGATGGAGGGTAGCAAAACTATAAACGCTGCTGCTAATAAAGAGTTGTTATCAAAAATAGTAGCATATGAATTCTTTACTCTAAAACTAATTTTTCTTACAGCAAGCACAAAAGGTTGCAGGAAAAACCACAAATAAACACTTAACCCAATTAACCCATATCTTCTGGTATACAAAGCATATTCATTATCTACCATGGTAGTCATCGTCGATTTTTGGGTACCCCAACCAAAAACCAAGGAATCACGAATACTTCCTGCTGCAGTTTCCCATCTCTCCACATGTCCCTGAAAAGAAGTACTTGTACTAAAATCCAATCCTTCATAGACCCTATTTAGAAAACCACTCGAAGCCGTAAGAAAGAGTATTAGGGTCAACAAAAACAGAGCAACTATTTTTATTATAACCTTCTTTTCCCTCTTATAATAAATTAGAGCCCAAATACTT
This sequence comes from Eubacteriales bacterium, assembly GCA_041669825.1. Lineage (GTDB taxonomy): Bacteria > Bacillota > Desulfitobacteriia > Desulfitobacteriales > Syntrophobotulaceae > JBAYAL01. Next base: position 1,880 of record JBAYAL010000104.1, read on the forward strand.
GATATCGTAAATGCTAACGCTATCCCAAAGAGAGAAGTACGTGAAATTGTAAGATATTCAAGTTTTAAAACTAGTCCAATAAGGACAAAAATAAGAATTGGGAATTTTCCAGTAGAATTGGAAAAATAATAACGCACAACTAAAATTGCTAGAGTAATTACAGTAAATGTTCCGAATACATTGGGATTATCAAAAGTCCCCAGGACCCTAGCAGGATTTCCTACTATCATAAGTTCCCAGTGAACCTGGTTAAAATATGGTGAAAACCAAGTATTCATATTAAATAGATTCAAATGCTGTCCCCAACCAAACAACATCAAAAGAAATACTGCTGTCAAAAATGCCTTACTTAGAAAAGAAAATTCTTCTTCTCCCAATTCAACAGATATTGCAAGCGTAATAATAAGGAAATACTTAAAATACGTAACAAGTTCCATTACATCTCTTAATGTATAGGAGCCAGCTTTGAAAAACACTCCATAAATGTTAGAAATCACATATGAAAACAGGAGAAAACTAAACAGAATACACACCAGTTTTAAAGGTTTCTTCTGTTTTCTTAGCTGTTCCTTCTCTTCTGGATTGAATTTAAACCTATGAATCAAGAGAACCAGCATATTAAGTCCAAAAAGACCAAATAACAAGATTTCATCCAATCTCACATTAGGCAAATTCGGATGAAGTGAAAATGACGGCAAAAGAATAGCCGACAAAAGAACAGTGACTAGTACAAACAATCTTGTTTCATTTCGGGCTGTAACACCAATATTCCAGAACATTCTATTCCTCCAGTTTTCTATCTCTATATTTTTCTTTTATACTTAAATCATTAAGCAAGAGCCGAAGAAACAACCTTGGCAATTTCCTCCAACTTATCATCTGCAAGTTCTGGATAGCAAGGTATGGCCAATGCCTGTGTACAGGCTTTTTCAGCCACAGGAAAATCCCCTTCTTTATAACCTAAGTAGGCAAATGCCTCCTGAAGGTGGAGTGGTACTGGGTAATATATAGCACAAGCTATTTCCTTATCTTTTAAAACCTTCATTAGCTTTTCTCTTTTATCTGTCCTTAAAACATACAAATGATATACAGGTATCCCTTCAGCATCAATTCCAGGAAGAATAAGCTTACCTTCTTTCGCTGCATCTTCCAACAAGTTATCATATCTCTGTGCTTTATATCTCCTTAATTTATTCCAATTATCCAGATATTTAAACTTAACTCTCAATATGGCAGCTTGAATCTCATCCAACCTACTGTTGTGTCCGATTTGATCATGATAATACTTTGTTTTACATCCATGGAATCTTAGCATACGCGCTTTATCGGCAATCTCCTTATCATTGGTGACAATCATTCCACCATCACCATAACCGCCTAAATTTTTGGTAGGAAAAAAACTAAATGTACCAACATTCCCAATTGAACCAGCTTTTCTTCCCCTGTACTCAGCCCCTATAGCTTGTGCTGCATCCTCTATTACTTTAAGATTGTATTTTTCTGCCAATTTCATTATCTTTTCTATATCTAACATCTGTCCAAAAATATGAACAGGTATTATCGCTTTTGTTCGAGAAGTAATTTTTTCTTCAAGTTTGTCAATATCCAAATTTAATGTCACTGAATCAATGTCGGCAAATACAGGAGTAGCCCCAACATTGGCAATCGTTTCAGCCGATGCAAAAAAGGTAAAAGGACTAGTAATAACTTCGTCTCCCTTCCCTATATTACAACTCTCCAGGGCAATAATTAGCGCATCTGTACCATTCCCAACAGCTACCGCATGTTTTGTCCCACAATAGGCGGCTATTTCCTCTTCCAGTGCCTTCATCTCGGGTCCAAGTATAAAACGACAGGAATCTAGAACTTTCAATACTGCCCCATCTATTTCTCCCTTAATTGTGAGATACTGAGCTCTTAAATCTAAAAGTTGTATGGACATTTATATACTCCTCTTTTCCAAAATATTAAAATATAGAATTACTTGTTGGTTAAATTGTCTAAAGTAGATTATATCTCTTATATATACAATATATAGTCATTAAAACTTTTAATTTTAAGCATATGTTGTATGTAATTTTTGTAAAATAGGCTTTTGAGATCCTAATCTCTATTTTCTTTTAGAACATTTTTGCTATCTTACTCCAAGCTATAATCATATCCCTAATTTATTAGATTACACTCAAAATATATATTTTTCAATAGATTTAAAGATATTAGCCTAAACGGTTTTTCATTGTATAAATCAACTAAAAGGTCCAAAAAAGATTACTGCTTCAAAAATTTAGTCTAGCAACTCTTCTTTAGGCACATCCCTCATTGTTCTAGCAGGAAAGCCTTTAACAACTGTCCTAGCTAAAGTATCTTTGGTAACTAAGCATCCTGCAGCCACAAATGTTTCTTCAGCAACCTCAACGCCCGGGAGAAGAATCGCCCCACCACCAATACGGGCACCCCGTTTTATTATCGGTCCTTTAATAAATTTAAACCTTTTTTCAGTTCTGCCCATAAAATTATCATTTGTTGTAGTTACCATTGGCGCAATAAATACCCTTTCACCTATTTCCATATAGGCTGTTATGTAAGAACCTGTTTGAATCTTGGTATATGCACCAATAATAGTATCATTTTCCACTACACAATTGCTTCCTACCACAACTTTTTCTCCAAGAACACATCTCTCTCTTACCAACGCAGTATCACCAATGAAAACATTATCTCCTAAAATTGTACCTGAATAAATCACTGCTGAGCAACCAACTATACAATTGTTCCCAACTTTCAAGGCAGAAAGCTCTTTATTATTTTTCACTGTACTTGTTGCAGATGCTCTTGGCGGTCGTCCTATGGTTGAAGAACTTCCTATATAACTTCCCGCTCCCACTTCTGTTCCCGAATATATCAAAGTATTATCACCTAAAATAACATTTTTATAAATCTGTACTTCTTCGGAAATAGTAATATGATTTCCCAATTGACAGTTTTGCCCTACTCTGCTTCCTTCTTTAAGAATACAACCTGAGCCAAGTACTGTCCCCTCACCAATCTCAACATTTTTTTCAATTACACAAAAAGGAGCTATCCTCACACCTTGACCAATCTTAGCACTGGGATCTATAACTAAGAATGTTGCACTATTATTTGTATTCATACCATTATTCCACCTTTATAATTATTTATTTTCTTACAACAAAACCCATTTTTTTTATAAGAATCACCTTTTGCAACTATATCCTATCAAATTATACCATTTGTACACTAAAGGGGTAAGGAATAAAAAAAAATTTGGCTTTAGTTTTATAATTTACTAAAGTCAAATTTTTAACCTAGAAATTTAATAATTTTTACATTGAAAAGCCCTCTGATTTTTCCCAAGATTCCACAATTTTCAGTGCCCTATAATAATCGCAACCTTTGCCTATTAGATAAGATATCAGCGAAGCTTCTATCACAGCATGTTTAACTCCCATTGATGGAATTTCTTTAAGACTGTGCTTTACTGCGGGCATCACTTGCATCATGGTGCGATTATAATCCGGCATAGGCTGTCTCATACCCTGCATTTGATGCATCGGAGGCTGCATAGGATCCATTCCCTGCATTCCTGAAGTACCTGGCGTTCCCTGCAGCCCAGGCATCCCTTGCGACCTTTGCATTCCTGACATTCCAGGCATTCCTTCATACGGTGGTCTGTTCATAGCTTCCAAAACCCCTTTCGGTCCGGTTACTATACAAATATGAAATTTTCCTATCTTTAGTGCTTATCCACCATATGGGTATTTATTCCTGTAAGGGAAGTTGGACAGGTTGTCCTGTTTCCTGACATTTATATATAGATAGAATTATTTCTAAAGCTTTTCTACCTTCTTCACCAGGAACCGCAGGAACAGTATTGTTTTTTACTGCCTTTATCATATCTTCAATTATTTCTCTATGTCCAAAACCATAAACACTAGGTGGATCATTTTCCTGACCTGCAAATATTTTACTTTTTTCTTCCTCACTGTCAGCAAATTCCCATGTCTCTATCCGATTTACTGCTATCCCACCTACAATAACTGAACCACTCTCTCCAAA